>JAEUSG010000674.1 GCA_016788315.1 Fibrobacterota bacterium
ATCCAACTTACTTCCCTTTTTTGTAAATGGAGCCATATTCGTTGTCACCATTACGGCAGCAACATTTTTCAGGCGTAAGTGCGAAAGCGGAACAACCACACCCAGATTACGTAGCATGTTTACAACCGATTGCACAGTAAACTGCGTTCTGACGCCATCACCTGTACCGTCAAGTCCGACAACAATGCCGTAACCTATAAGCTGAGTCTCTTCCAGCCCTTCAATTCTGGCGGCATCCTTTATTCTCGTCTGACCAAAAAGAAAGGCTGAAGCTACCAGAATTAAAATTGATATTTTCATTGTTTTCATATAATCTCCCGCTTTCTTCTATTAAAAAAGCCAAGTAAAGAATCTTGTCAGTAACCCTGGATTCTGTGCATCCTGATTAACACCTTCACCGGTATAGGTGATATTTGCATCTGCAATGCTTGACGATAAAATCGTGTTATCAACTGCAATGTCTTCAGGTCTGATTATACCGGAGACATGGATCATCTCTTTTTCATTATTAATTTCGACAAGTTTACTTCCGTGAATCAAAAGATTTCCGTTATCGTGCACTTCTATAACCCTTGCTGTTACTTTCGCTTTCAACTCACCCATGCGGGATGTTTCGCCCTGTCCCTTGTAATTAGCGCTATTTTTACCGGAAAAGCCCCATGTTGGCAGATAACTCATTAGACCGCCTCCGCTTGATCCGGTATTGAAACCTACTTCACTTTCTGTGCCTGTGCCTGTTTTGGTTTTGTTTGTTGCACTGGCATTTTCTATTATCAGCACTGTGATGATGTCATCAATTCTCTTCGCCTTCTTATCACCATAGAGCGAAAAGGGGCGTGAAGGATTTGACAATATTGCACCTGCAAATAGCACAATCATAAAAACACACATCACTCGTCTCATAACAAACCTCCTTTAGGACGCTGCATTGAAACTGCAGACTCTCCCACAACGTAAGCTGTAACTCTCTTTCCCGTAAGCATATTTCTAACCGGAACCTTGACACCAAGAGCGCCATCGCGCAGTGCCTCACCATCAACAGAAACAACTGCATCATTGATCGTTGAGACAATCTTGACATTTTCCCCTTTTCTTACAAGAAGAGGTTCCATTAAGTAATCATCTGTTATAATTTTTCCAGCCAAAATAGTTTTGTCGGCAATCCTTCCTGAAATCGTATCATTTGCGCCGAAGAAAGCACCCTTTACTTCTGTAATTTCACGTCTTTCTATTCTTATATTGTCATCTGAAAAAAGTTCGTGTCTGGCAACCTTTGTCTTTGCAACATAAACATCTTCAAATATCCTGATTCTAACAGCTAAAGGAAAACGTCTTATTATGTTTCCCGGCTCAGCAACAACCAACTCAACAATTTGCGAATTTCTATAATCACAGTTCTGCGGCAGCTCCGCAGTAATTGACACTTCACCATCGGAAACCATGAGAGTATCAGGCATTCTATTTATGTCTAATCTTATCTGTTCAAGCTTCCACGGCATCGATTCGATAACTTTTTTTCTTGCAATATCAGTGAGAACCTGAGGAGGAATAATTCTTGCACCTGTCTTAACCTTTACCCGTTCTGCACCGGATAATTTTGCGTTAAAGCCATGCTTATTCAGTATTGCCGACACCTGCGGTCTTCCAACAAGAACGGTGTAGCCCGAAGGCGCTGCCTTTGACACCACCAGGTTTGCAACAGCATCGGAAAGTTCAATGCTGTTTACGGCAATATCACCGACAGTAATATTTCTGTTCTTTACAGAAGCGCTTTCACGCAGAATAATCTCTGCAGAGAAAAGAGATGCAACAGAAATAATAAGCAAGAACAAAATTTTCATATTATCTCTTTAGCTGATTAGCAAGCTGCAGCATTTCGTCAGATGTAGAAACGGCTTTAGATGATACTTCATATGCTCTTTGAGCCATAATCATATTTACCATCTCTTCAACAATCATAACATTGGACGTTTCAAGTTTTCCCTGTGCAATTTGACCGTTGCCATCTTCGCCCGGAGGAGAAACAATAGGAGAACCGGAAGCACCTGTCTGAAGAAAGAGATTGCTTCCAATGCTGCTTAAGCCGGCAGGATTGATAAAGCGCGCAATTTCCACTTGACCGATTTCTGTCAATTCCTCTTCACCGTACATCTGAACAAAAACTTTCCCGTCCGGATCAACTGTAAAGGAATCAACAATACCCTCTTCCGGAAGAATAAGTGCGGGTTCAAGAGCATATCCATCAGAGTTGACTATCTGACCTTCGTCATTAATTTTCAATGCGCCGTTTCTGGTATAAGCAATATTACCGTCGGGCTTCATAATTTGAAAGAAACCATCCCCTTCTAGGGCAAAATCAAAGCGCTGATCCGTCTGAATAAGATTTCCCTGAGTAAAAAGCTTCTGGTTACCGGAAGCCTCAACACCAAGACCAAC
>JAEUSG010000393.1 GCA_016788315.1 Fibrobacterota bacterium
TTTTTTCAATAACAGCACAAATGAGTCTGTAAGAGCTGCCCTTGTTGGCGTAAACAGCAGGCTGTTTGCGGTTGCTCCTGCATCATGGTATTGCCGTGTAACAAAGGCATTTGGCCCACTGGTTGAAAAAGGCAATCCAGAGCTTTATCAAACCAATTATGCTGCAAGTATTAATACTTATGAAACGTCAATGTGGAATGCAGCGCTCAAATGTCTCGGAAATACCAATACAATTCTGGGTGGTAAAGATGCTTACGACTATTTAGGCTGGGGCGATAATCCTCATTACTTTGAAAGTGCCGGGCGGCTTTTGTGGAATGGAAATTATTACGATCTACCTCATTTGATGGTTCAGCACTTTGCAAGGGCAATTAACAGTAATGAAACGCACGCATACAGCATACTTGACTATTTTCATGCTCACACAACCCATATTCAGGATCTGCATACAACACATTTTGATCCTTCAAATATGAGCGATGGCGCATGCCGTTATTGTCCGCCGACAAACCATATCGGACAGGATGCACTGGAACCGGCTGTAATGAATCAGACAAGCCATCATAAAACTCAAAGTCTTTTTGAAATGTATTATCTGCTGGGAGAGGAGAGAGCGCTGGACGCCGCTTTAAAAGGTGTTAAATGGATAAAGACTTTCGGTACCGGTGAAGTAAATGCCTTTAATTTGAACTGCTATGCAAGAAGACCCGCGCATATTTTTAATACCCTTATTGCAGGTTATAAATACAATTTTGATGCACAAAATCTTTCCAAGCTGACAAGTTATCTTACTGCTCTACGGACTACTATAGGGACAGGTGGTATTGATAAGTGCGAACCAACCCTTGATCAAAGATGGCTGGTTGGATTATTAACAGAAGCTATGGTCGATGCGTATCCTATAACCGGAAACCCGCTCTGGATTTCAACTGTTAAGCAAATTGTCGACTCTTCTGCCGGCACTAACTCAAATAACGCCTATGCTAATGCATTTTTAAGTAGTTATTACAACAATAAAACATACCTGGGAACAGCGTTGACAAGAATGTCAATCATTGGGAATGGTTTGACTTTCGGCCATCATGAGAAGGATTATGCTGAAAAATCGAGAAGCATACTAATGGCATTTACCTATTTTGCTATACCAGAATCTCTGGAAATAAGTGCTGAGAAGTTCTCGAATCCTTCGGGCATGAAGCAGTTGTCTATACATGCCGCCCCAAATCCATTTAATGGCACTGAACTCTCTGTTTGTTTAAATCTTCCATCTGCTACCCGTGTGAAGATAAAACTGATTTCACCTGACGGTCGGGTTTTAAATGAGCTCAAGTTAAATAAAATGGCTGCCGGTGCGCACAGAATGGGGCTAATGTTTAAAGGAAAGAATAATCATGCTTTGTCAAGCGGAATGTATGTGCTTCGTCTTGAAACCCAAGACAGAGCAGTGTCTTCAAATGTTGTATATTTTAAATGACCTGTTTACATTAAGTAACTAATTTAGAAAGGTGTATCTGTAATGAAAAAACCGGTTTACGAGAGTCCACTTCTCACGCGATATGCTTCAAACGAAATGCTTCACATTTTTTCACCTGATTATAAATTTTCAACCTGGCGCAAACTCTGGGTTGCTTTGGCTGAAGCTGAACAGGCTCTCGGTCTGCCGATTACATCTGCGCAGATAAAAGAGCTGAAGGAGCATATTACAGACATAAATTATGATGTTGCTGAGAAGCGGGAGGTAGAAACACGTCATGATGTGATGTCTCACGTTTATGCATACGGGAAGCAGTGTCCTAAAGCTGCAGGAATAATACATCTTGGCGCAACAAGTGCTTATGTCGGAGATAATACAGATCTGATTCAAATGCGTGATGCTATGCTTCTTGTTAAGTCGCGCCTCTTGAAGGTTATAAATACCCTTGCAGATTTTGCTGATAAAGAAAAAAAGATTCCAACTCTTGCCTTTACCCATTTTCAGCCGGCACAATTGACGACTGTTGGAAAAAGGGCTACCCTTTGGATTCAAGACCTCATGTTGGATCTTGCTGATTTAGAACATCAGCTGGATGAACTCCGTTTTCTCGGAGTAAAGGGCACTACCGGAACACAGGCCAGCTTTCTTGAACTTTTCGATGGAAATCATGAAAAGGTGCGTAAGCTTGATCAGGATGTGACAAAAAGAATGGGTTTTCCAAAGGCTTATTCCGTCGCAGGTCAGACCTATCCACGTAAGGTTGATGCAAAGCTTGTGTATGTCCTTTCGGGAATTGCTCAGTCTGCACACAAAATGACTAACGATATACGGCTTCTTCAGAATCTCAAGGAAATTGAAGAACCTTTTGGAAAGAAGCAGATAGGCTCATCAGCTATGGCTTATAAGCGTAATCCGATGCGTAGTGAGCGTATAGCTTCACTTGCACGTCTTGTTATGTCGTTTGCACATGCAGTTGACCATACCGCTGCTACCCAGTGGTTTGAACGCACATTGGACGATTCTGCAAATAAGAGGATAGCAGTAGCAGAGGCTTTTTTAGCAATAGATGCGATTCTTGTAATCCTTGCTGATGTTACAGATGGTCTGGTTGTTTATCCCAAAATGATTGAGCGTCACATAGCTGCTGAACTCCCTTTTATGGCAACAGAGAACATAATGATGGAAGCAGTAAAACGTGGTGGAAACCGTCAGGATCTGCATGAAAAAATTAGAGAACATTCAATGGCTGCAGGTAAAAATGTAAAAGTTGAAGGGGGCGAAAACGACCTCCTGGAGCGCATTGCAGCAGATCCCTCATTCAAGATTGATTTAAAATCACTTAAGCAGGTCATGAAACCATCCATTTACATAGGGCGTTCTGCAGAGCAGGTTACAGAGTTTCTTGTTTCAGAAGTTAAGCCGATACTAAAAAAGAACAGAAATCAGATAAGTAGGGGAAAG
>JAEUSG010000399.1 GCA_016788315.1 Fibrobacterota bacterium
CGCAAATGCTAAATACAAGATGCAATAGAGCAGGTGGAGATCTGCTTGGAACGTTTGTTATGGTCTCAACTCCTTATTTTCAGAACATGGAACGCTGCCACTATAAAGTCGATGTTCCTGATGGAGTTTACATAATCAGAACTGCAATCGGTGACGCAACATATCCGAACGAACCGATCTGGGTAAGAGTCGGTGCAGATACTGTTGCCCGGCACTATGGGCAGGGAAATCTGAATAACGGCTATTCAGTATGGGATGACACAGTTTACGTTTCAGGTGGTACGGGATTACGATTTAATGTGGGTGATAGCCGTGGATTGAATGACAGAGTTGGAAAAATATCCTACATCATAATTCTTTCCGGAGAGGGCGTATCAATGAATGATATTGCCGATGATCAAGCTGTAAGAGCAGAATTGGATTTTAGCAATGGTGACTGCCGAACTGCTGAAACTGCTTTTAAGGTTTCGCCAAACCCTTTTAATCCTTCAGTTAAGATAAGCATCAACCCCTATCTGAAAAACAGTCTGGATGTCAGAGTATATGGACTCAATGGACGGGAGATAGCAAATTTGACTTCACGGGTAATTGGTGATAAGGTGGTATGGGATGCCACAGGATATGCTTCTGGAATTTACACTGTTGTGCTGAAAAGCAATGGAAAAAAGTTTTCAAGAAGGATCATGTTGTCAAAGTAGCCGATAGCTGCAGATGTAAAATGTTATTTTTTGGTAATGAGACTGCAAACCGGTTTAAAAGAACGTCAAAAACGTGAGCTTGTAACCATAACAATTATGGTTACAATGTATTGTAAAGCAAAACATAGAAAAGGAGCTCTTTGCAGCAATTGCAGAGAACTCCTTGATTTTTCTATAGAGAGGATTCATGCATGCAAAATCAAATCATCAGGAGTTGTCTGTTCTTCATGTAAAGTGCACTGTTTCCCAGATAGTTTACGGGAACATATTAAAGCGGTTATGCGATTTTCTGGACCTCGTATGATTATTGGTCATCCTGTTCTTGCTGTCCGCCATTTTCTTGGCTTTTAAGTAGGCAATCTTTTTTACCAAAAAATAATCATACTATTTCATAATAAAATAGTATGTAAATACGTTTTACATATGCGAAAAACGTAGACAAATGATTGTTCTGTATTTGATATTATATTGAACTTAAAAAGAGACAGATACCATGATTGTTCGGCATTTGGTTTTTATAGCATTTTTGTGCTTTATCGTGAATGTATACAGTGAGACTGATGAAAGAATCAAACGTGACTCACTTGTGTCAAATGGCGAAATTAGAGCTGCCATACCTTACGCAAAAGCAGCGATGGCTAAATATGGACTTAGAGCAGAGGATCGTCATGTTTTAGCTAGATTGTTAAGTTGGACTAACCAGCTTGAAGCTTCTCTGCTACAGTATGACACTCTTTTGTCTGAGCAGCCGAATGACACATTGGTTAGATTAGAAAAGGCAAGAATACTAGGCTGGATGGGTAGGCATACAGAATCCATCACCGAATATAAAACCTGTTGTTTATCTGATAGCGAAACCCCAAACTTTTTTGAATACAAATTCAAGGATGCACTTTGGAAAGGCAAAATTACAAAGGCCATGCAATATTTGTCCCGGCTTGTTGTAATGTCTCCTGAACAGACATCGCACCTGTTTGATCAAGGGCAGTTGTTTGCCGGATTTGGTAAGAATACAGAAGCGTTAAATGTTTTTGGAAAAATTCTGGAAAAAGAGCCTAAGAATTTAAACTCATTATATGCCTTTAATGCTGTACAGAAAAGACAAAAAGGTTACACTGTAGAACTTACTACACAATATTGGCAGGCAAGAAGTTTAGAAAGAATGGTTGATGTTGCATATCTAAATTCTTCTATTTATGGCAAGAAAAATGTAACGGATAACATTCAGCTAAATCTAAATTACGCATTGAATCATTTCGGTTTTAATAGCATAAATAAGCTGGATCACGATTTTTCTTTATCGGCAAGCTATGCAAATATTCCAGAAGTATCATTCACTACAAATTTAACTTTAAACACCAAAGAAAATGGTGCTTCAATGTTGTTGGGATCGGTTTATGGTTCGCAAAGAATTCTTGATATGATTCAAATAGAAGAGATGGTTGCCCGAAGACGTTTATATACAAATAAAAACCTATATGACTTTAATGCAAATGAATATGTTGCTCAAGCGAGGATCAAGTTTCTCATCAACCGTTTTCTGGATGGTTCACTTTTTTGTCAGTACAGCGACATATATGATGGAAATAGCTCAATAACTACACAAGCTGCAACTTCGGTAACTGTCCTCCCTTATCCGCGACTTGCTCAGTTAGTATTCGCTGTTGAAAACTGGCATTACGATAAAGTTGCAACCGAGTATTTTTCACCTCAGCAATATCGTTTTGCTTCAATAATTGCAAGACATCATAAAAGTTTCAGTCCAGAAGGACTATTCCTCGGTGCACGTCAATTTGTCTTGAAAGTAGAAATGGAAGAGATTGTTGACAATAATAAAGAGTTTACTCATAGACCTTTTATAGCCTTTAAAGCTGATTTGCGTGGAAGAATGTATGCAGAGATAGCTTCGCGGTTGACCAGTTCAAAGTATTACGATGATCTTTCAATAAATTTTAACTTAGGTGGAATATTTTAATGTCTAAATTGAGGCATGTTGTAGCAAAAAATGCAAGAATCTTGTCTATTGTTGCTGGGATTTGCATCTGTTTTTATTTCGTAGCACGCGTAATAGTTATTGCATTTCCAAGTTATAGTGCTATAGATAGGGTCTTTGGCATTCTGCTCTTGATTGGTGAGACTTATATCCTTATACATGCATTGGGTTACTTGTATAATGTATTCGAGCTTTCCAAAGTAGCTGATAAAGCAGGCTATTCAGAATTGAATAGTGACACCCTACCTGACGTTGCAATAGTTGTTGCTGCGCGACATGAACCGAAAACTATACTACAGGAAACTTTCACAACTTTATCAAATATTGATTATCCAAAAAAAAATATCTATCTGCTTGACGATTCCAGTGATGATCGTTTTATTCAAGAGGCTAATGAGTTAGAAAAAGAATTCAATATTCACGTTTTTAGAAGACCGGAAAGGCATGGAGCAAAAGCAGGGATTGTAAACGATTTTTTAAGAACAACTACAGCAACATATGTCGCAATTTTTGATGCCGATCAGAATCCAATGCCTGGTTTTTTGAAAAAAACAATACCGTTACTGGAGAATGATAAAAACCTGGCATTTGTACAAACACCGCAATTCTATACCAACATGGATATCAGTCCGATTGCATCAGGTGCAACATTTCAGCAGGCAATCTTCTATGAAAACATATGCGAAGGTAAAAATCGGAACAACGCAATGTTCTGTTGTGGAACAAATGTAGTTTTTAGAGTTTCAGCTCTCAGAGAGGTAAATGGATTTGACGAGTCTTCTGTTACTGAAGACTTTGCTACCTCACTCAAGTTGCATCAAGCACAATATAAGTCTCTTTATTTTAACCATGCTTATGCTTTTGGAATGGCTCCTGAGACTCTGTCGGCATATTTCAAACAGCAATCACGATGGGCAACCGGCACAATTCAGGTGTTTAGGAAATTGTTAATTAATTTTATTCGTAGGCCTTTGTCACTAACTCCGGCACAATGGTGGGAATATTTTCTAGCCGGTTCCTACTACTTTATTGGCTGGTCATTCTTTTGTCTTATGGTATGTCCTGCAGCATTTCTTGTTTTGGATATCCCAAGTTTTTTTGTCAAACCATCAATTTATTTTGCCAGTTTTTTACCTTATTTTCTTATAAGTCTGCTGATATTTTATACGACTATGAGTGGAAGAAATTATCCATTAAGGCAGATATATTATGGAACCATTCTTGGTCTGCTGTCATTTCCAATTCTGATGCGTTCTGCGGTCTACGGTTTGCTTGGAAAGAAAGTTCCATTTGTTATAACTACTAAAGGTCAATTTGAGTCAATTCCATTGAGTTCGCTGATGCCCTGGATTTTGATGATTGCTGTGAATCTTTTAGCTCTTGGTTTTGGCGTTCGAAAGATTTACCTATTTGGAATGTCTATTGCTGTCGTTATAAATATGTTTTGGGTGCTTTACCATACTACTATTCTTTCTCATATATTTTATTTCAATAGAAAGCCAAATAGTTGAAGTATACAAAAGTTAAGATTCTATTGTTGTTATGCGTGAGTATAACTGTTCTTGTGATATATAGGATACATCCATCCTGGTTTCGGAAACTAAGTTATTATGAGAAAAATTTCCCCTTGTGCTTGTGGGGAGTCTCTACTGATAAAGGTATATCAGATAATACCAATTTGCTCATAATTGGCCATTTTATAGCATGGAAAGATACTTTACCTCAAGAATGGATAGACTTGCACCAAAAGCGACAAGTTATCTGTATGCTTACTTGGGAGCCATACATTTCAGACTCTCTTGATGTTAATGTTTTGAAAAGAATTGCAGATGGTAAAGAAGATTATATTATAGGTCGCATGCAGGAACAGTTGGCAAAAATTAAATCGCCTGTCTGGATTAGGTTCGGTCATGAAATGAATGGCAATTGGTATTCCTGGTCTGGTTCCAATAACGGACCTGATGGAGCAGTGTTGTATAAAGAGGCGTTTGTATATCTTAAAAGAAAATTTATTCAAAAAACTAATGATAGCACCTCTTTTATTTTTTGTGTGAATAGAGAAGATGTGCCAAATAACAGTAAAAATAGGTTTGAATCTTACTACCCAGGTTCTGAATATGTAGATATTGTGGGTCTTGATGCATATGATAAGTGTAAAAACACAGCGAAAAGTTTGTTGATAGAGCCATATGAAAGAATCGTTAGGATGGCACCAGATAAACCGGTAGTAGTAACAGAAATTGCAACGGCATGTACAAAAAAGCATGAATGGTTAGTCGCACTTAACGAATGCATTAAAACAGATTTTCGTTCTATAAAAGCAGTTGTCTGGTTTGATTATGTGAAGGAAGAAAACTGGTCATTAGGCACTGATACTGCTGCTGGGGAACTAATCGACAAGTGGAATCAGGATATAAATCTTCAATTGTATAATAATTTTAAAATGTCATTAATAAGAAAGGGTATGTAATGACAAAATCTGATAAGGAAAGAATAGTTTTAGCATTGAATAGCGCCTTACAGGCCGAAGAAAAAGCAATTCCCATTTACCTTAAACATATGACAAGTATAATTCAATTCAGCGGACTATCAACAAATAAAATTAGTCGTATAAAAGAGATTTTTGGAGTTCTTAAAGTTGAAAGTGAACGACATGTTTCAATGCTGAATAAGATTAAATCATCTATAGAAATGGAGGCAATAAGCGATGTTTCTTAAAAGTGATTTCATTGAGCAGTTTCGTACGATCGTTGAGCTTGAAGAGCAAATGCGGGTGGCAATGGGTCAATTATTGACAGAAGTAACAGATCCTGTTAATAGCAGAATGATTTCTATAATACAACAAGATGAAATTCGCCACACTGAACTTATTAAAGAAATTATGTCCTTAATCGAGACGTAATATATTCTTGTGAATTCAGTATGTTGTTAAATGTTATGCAACCATGCACCCATATTTATGAGTTGATTCCTTACTTTTACACCATCTAGATTAGGCAGCGAACACTTTGTGGCAGATGACATAGCAGCAGCAACGCCTGCAGCTTGGCCTATTGAACACGCTGATGGCATAATTCTAAAGCTGCTGTGTGCTGATACATCTGCTGAAATCGGACGCCCTCCGAT
The DNA here is from genome assembly GCA_016788315.1 of Fibrobacterota bacterium. GTDB lineage: Bacteria > Fibrobacterota > OXYB2-FULL-49-7 > OXYB2-FULL-49-7 > JAEUSG01 > JAEUSG01. The sequence continues at coordinate 5,818 of JAEUSG010000399.1, forward strand.
CGCTAGATTAGTTACCCCTTTAGGTATAATGCAGCCAAAAGGGATTTCATAGAAATCTGTATGCGGTATGTGGACAATTTCCGTATCGTGACTCGTCGCACTGTGTATATCAATCGGATAATTACAACGCGCAATTGCGTCATCATATTTAGCGCATTTTAGAACATCTTCACGTGTTAAATATGCGAGTCCCCTTACCCTTCTTGTCTCACGAATACCAATATGCTGCCCCATTGAGTGTAGCATAGCATTTTCAAAACCTGGAATAGTTGAACGGAGCCATAAGAGATATTCTCTGAGCTGTCTGCGTCCTTCGATTTCAGCTCTGGATAGAGACATTCCGTCAACCCCTGAATAGCCAACAATTCTTGTAGTGTTAAAGTGAATAATATCGTTATCGTAAAATGGAAAATGCAAAAGCGAGTGCCTTGGGCTGGTAAGTACACCATCCGCTTTGGCTTTGTCAAAAAGTGACTGTATCTCATTAGGGGAGGGCATTTTTGATTTGTCAACATTAGACAGTTTAAAGCATAGTGTCATAGGCTGGCAGTTGCCGAATTCGTCTCCCATCTCAATTTCGCAGAGACCTGATGCAGCTGCAATATCCGCGTCTCCTGAACAGTCTACATAAACATTTGCATAGAGGTTACTGAGACCAGACTTGGAACTCACAACAAGGTGGTCAATTGCATTGCCGTTTACTTCAACATTTATCAAAGTATGGTGATATAAGAGTTCTACTCCGGCAGCAAGACAAAGGTCCTCGGCAGCCAGTGCGGCTATGTCCTTGGAAATCATTCTTCTCTTGGATTTTGCCGCCTCTGCATCTTTTATCTGCTCATTAAGGAATTGCGAAGGGAGATATTCAAGCATGGCGGCTGTCCATTCCTGATAAACAGGTTTATCCATGCAGATTTCATGTCCTCCCCAGTTCCATCCTTCATGTTTTTTTGCAGATGATCCCGGATCGAAATGGTTTCGCATAAAGGGCTGGACTTCTCCAGATGCTGCCATTCCGCCTAACATTCCGCATCGTTCTACAAGAAGAGTTTTTACTCCGTAACGGGCTGCCATAACGGCTGCGCCTATTCCTCCTGGCCCTCCTCCAACAACAACGATATCATAACTGTTTTTCATAGTTAGTAACTCCTTGATTATGCTTTTAAAGATAGTCTAACCTGAATTGTTATGCTTTATATAATGCAGGTAAATTATTACATATTGTACAACTGTTCAATATTATATAGATTTAAATTATAAATGGAAAAAGAGATTAATAATGAATCCCGCCTTGCCTTTATAACGAGAGTTATAGAGGATTACTGCAGTCAGACAAAAGAGGAGTTTCTGCCGTCGCTTAGATCCTTTTCAAACAGATACAAAGTCTCACTTGGTACTGTTGCCTATGCAGCAAAGACACTCAAAAACAAGAAAGTTCTCTCTTTCAGCCGCGGCTCTAAGATTAGCATTAATGCCAATAATACTGAAGTTAAGAAACCGGTAACAACACTTCATTCAAAAAGCAGATCCGGTGACCTGTATGAGTTTTTGAGCGGTGAAATTGAAAAAGGTTCTTTCCGAATTGGTAAACAGCTGCCGCAGCTTAAATATTTTGCGCATGATAGAAATCTGGCACTTCAAACTATTCGTAAATCATACGAAATGCTTGAGAAGAGAGGTGCTATTCATAGAGAAGGTAAGTCATGGATTGTAGGGCCGGCTCAAAATAGAGTTCAAGCAGAGTGGAAGAATGAAATTCTTGTTCTTCGGCGCAATCTCGACGACTGGTTCAAAATAAGTGAGAGTTTGGAATTCAGAGACTTTGCGCAGGCGTTTGACAGAGAGGCAGTGAATTTCAAGACAGTGCTGTATACTTTAACCGCAACACCTACATCCGGCGCTTTGGCCGAATCGGGGAAAACAGAAGTTCTGGCTAAAATAAGAAAACTTGGAAACCGATATCTCGGTACGCTAATTGTCGGAAACTTCGAAAACCGTGATGAACTTGCGTCGTGGATAAATTTACTGGAGTCATTCAAAAGGCCGATTGTGTTCCTTGAACAGGAACAGAATACCATTTTGGATGGGATAAAAAGTCCAAAATTGACAAAATTTTCTATTTCTTCTAAAGCTGCATCGGATGCGATTGTAAAAATATGTCAGACAAACGGTCACCGCTTCGCTGCGTGCTTTGCAGATAAGGAGTCAGATCAGAACCATTTCTGGAACCGCGTTCTGACAAATGTTTACAACGTGGATGGGATTAAGGCGATACAATTTCCAGAAACAGATAATTTGCTCGATCAGTTTGAACGCCCCTGGCTTCGAAAAAAGATCGAAGCCTTGGCAAAAAAAGAGCCGCTCTTTAATAAGCTTATTTCAATACTAATCGAGAGAGAGGGCTCAAAGTCTGTTGAGCATATAGAACTTTTGGAAAGATGTATCAGATCAAAAGCAGGAAAGTTCCACTCAGATCTTTTTGCTTTAACACCTCTTATGTTTTGGCTTCTGTATAAATCAGACTCTAAAATCATCATCGCACCTTCAGGAAACAAGGCCAGGCTCTGTTATCATTGGCTGAAAATTGCTGGCGTTAAAATACCGGAAGAAATTTCACTTCTTGCCTATGGAAATGGCTGGATGTCTTCACTACCTGTTTCAACTATTCGTATTGGACTTGATAATCTTGGATACAAAGCGTTCCATAGGATAGCCGGTACAATGCAAATTACAACTCAAAAACAATCCATAACCGCAGAGATGGAATACGTTCGGAGAGGATCCGTATCTTCCTTGTCATTTGCTTAAGCACCTATCTTATCATGGTGATCCTTTTTATAGCTGATGATTTACCATTTGAAAGTTTGCATAAATATATCCCCGTTGCTGATTCGTTTCCATTACGATCTTTTCCATCCCAAGAAAATGCATTGACACCCTTTTCTATGCTGCCGCTTTTTAGAATCTTTATAAGTTTACCATCTGTAGAATATATGGCAAGAGTAGCATTGATGGAAGAGGGGAGGGTAATAGAGATTTTGCAGGATGGATTAAAAGGATTCGGCTGTACTAAAATTTCTGTGGTGAGAGTGATTGTCTCTCTGTTCTCTGAAGCAGTTGCCATCGCGCTTGAATTCCATACTGTATCAGCCTTCCAGTCAAAACGGACAATTTTGTTGTTGTAGTAATCAACTACATAAAGAGCTTCATCTGTTACTTCAATCTGACTTCCTACGCCAATTGCAACACCATCAGGCAGATCACGGTTCTTGATTCTGAAAAGCATATTTTTGCTGTTGTCGATACCGGCAAATTCACACATGAAAGTATTGGGGTAGAATACTCTTCCATATCCGTCAACGTCAAAGCGGCTCTGTGCACACCAGCACTTTGTTATTCTGTATGTTGTGTGTGTAAGAATGTGGGACATCCCGTAGTGCATCCAAATTAGACCTTGGGTAGAACATTTATGGTAGCTTTGCCATGTTGCGCAGTTGCCCGGATGAAAGCCTCCGCCACCAGTAACAAGGTTGCCTGTGGTTCCGTAAAGAATGGAGCCTCCGGTCGAATCAAATTTTAATACAGATCCATACATTTCATAAGCCCACGCCTTTTGTGATGTTTCTAATTCGCAAATTGTCCCGGAAAGTGAGTCCGAGTTTACAAAATCGGGCCATGGTTTGCTAAGTTCTTTTATTCTGGCACCAATATAGATATTACTGTTTTTATCCACACGTACACCGCCAGCCATAGAGCCTGAGATTCTAATGAACTTTGACTTAACGATAACGCCATTTTTGATTTTACTTATGCATTGCGGATCGATTGTGTCGTGTGCAGTATAATGAACCACATATACAGAAGAGTCTGGTCCTGCAGAAATTCCAGCAGAGCCGATATCGTTGAAGGGAAGGTTCTTTACAACGTGGCTTCCCGTTTGAGGCCATGGAGCTGGTTTGCCATCAAGATCAAAGCGGTAGACATTATTGGCGCAGCGATAGTAATAGTATTTGCCCTCCCAGTCATAGTTGGCACGCCCCTGACCCTCATAATGAGCGGTGCTGTCGAAAATTTTTGTAGTACCGTTTATTACCTGAAGAACTTTACCGGTTTTACCATCGATGCGGAATACAGATGCAGAGTTCTTGCCCAGGCCCTGACCATCTGCTACGCCGTTTACAAGAATATGCCCTGTGTTGTTGTCAGCGCTGATTTCTATCCGCTGCTCCTGCTCATAAAGCGCAGTGCCATTAAAGCTCTTCATTGCAAGAAAGGGGTCGTTAGCAGGTCTGTAAGTGTACTTTGGATCAAGCCCGCCGGGATAGCCGAGATAGGTTGAAGGGAATATATCCTTAGAATGAAAAGTTGTGTCGTATGTTGGAATTACCCCTAACTTTACCTGGATTTTGTAGTTGATACCATAACATGTGTTGCCATTATCATCATGTCCGTCCCAAACCAGCGTTTGAGAAAGACCGCTTTGAAGTGGGGCCGGTGCTGCAAATTCACCGCCTAGTACACCAGCTGCAAGATGGCGCAGGGTTTTACCATTTTCGTCCTTTACGGCAACTTCAATATCTGTCATTTCAGAAACGGTGAAGCTGATAGTGGCTGTTAATCCATCTTTAACAACTGTCGGACCGGAAGTGAACGATGCACTTAAGGCCAGGATCGGTAGAAAAAGAAGTGATGTCAGATATCTCATTTTTTATCCTCCGTAAGTATTTTAGATTACGTATCAATAATAGATTGAATTAATGGAAATATCAATGTTCTGGTTTTCAAAACTGTTGGGAAAAGTATCAAAAGATCTTACAAAACTTCAAAAATTCTTACGATCCTGCATTTTCTTGCGAAAATCGATGGGTGGCAGCCCGGTAAAATCCTTGAAAACCTTTGTAAAGTAGCGCTGCTCGGCAAAGCCAAGTTCGGTGCTAATTTCTGAAATGTTTTTAGAAGGGTCGAAAAGAAGTTGTTTCGCTTTCTCTACCCGAAGTGTATTAAGCAGCTTAGGAAATGATTCCACCCCATTTTTACGCAGAAGGCCATGAAAGTAATGTATTGCAAATTTAAAATGGCTTCTAACCTGATCGACGGTCAGCTCCTCGCCGAGGTGTTCGTTTAAGTAGTTGATTACTTTGCTGAACTGCGGGTCCGGTAAGTTGTTGGTTGCAGATTTATTACGCCTTTTAAGTATTAATAATACTGCAATGCTTGCTAAAATTATGGCAGATGCGATGATTATAATGAATCTATATGAATGGTGCGACGAAGGTGGTACAACTTTATAATGGCTTTCAAGTATGTTTGATATCTTTTCAGCACCATTTACTGCACAGGTCGTTAATTTATAGTCGCCGTATAAAACATTTTCAGGAAGTTTTATGTTCAGCGATATGTCACCATTGACTGTATCAAGCTTTACTGCATTTCGATTGCTTCCTATTATAAAACTGCTTGGAGATCCGTTTAATACCACAGGATGTGACGTTGGTAATGAGTCAGTCCTTTCGTAAAGAGAAAGTCGTTCAGCAAAAGGTCGATCAACGTCGTCGAATGAAATGTTGATATAGAAATCACCTTTTGAATCATTACTACTCTGAAGAAGGGGGTGGCCCGCTTTGAAGCTATGATGTCTAAATCTTAGTTTTACATAAGCTGCATCATTCCACCCAAATTTTGGTTCTATTTTGATGTGCAGTTTATATGATTTACCTGGCGTGATGGTGTTGTTGTCAGTTTCAATTATTGACTTAACAACTGTTATAAATCGTTCTCTATTCGTGTCAATTCTTAGTGTTTCATGTTTTGAAGGGTCACTCCATTGACCAAATTGGTTTGCAACTCTTACTTGCCATAGGTAGTTGCCAGAGTCAAGTTGAAATGGCAGTGCCTTTTTTTTAAAGTAAGCCGGGTCACGCTCTGTAATATCAAAGAGTGGAAATATCAAATCATCTGATGAATAAAGAGTCCATCTGACAGCTTTACGTTCTTCAGCGTTAAATGCGGGTACATGTTCAGGTATTGTAAACTCAGGTGTAAAATCTATTATAGAGGATTGTGATGCTGTTATTCTGGCTGGCGGGCCATAAACCCTTTTGTCGCTTATCAAAAATTCGTCCAGATATAGATTATAAGATGTCTCTGTATTGTTTTTATTGTTTAGCGTTAAGAACCATTTCTCTTTCTGGTGATAATATCCAGTGCTGATCTCTCCGGCTGCGTTATTGTCAATATATGCGGAAACTTTCAATGAGTCATTTGCAAACGTAATCTTCTGTTCAAGACAATAAATTTTGTTTGAGGCAATTTGTGATGATATCAGACGCCATTGTTCTTTGTTGCTGGTTGTTCGAAGGGACCATTCGATTTTGTATTGTTCACTGTTTGGCTGTTTAATGATTCTAATTGATAGTTTGCTAGGTTGTCCGTTATGTCTGTTCGAATTGAAAAATAGCGTTGCAAAATGTAATGTATCGATATTCGTTGCCGGACCTGTATTAGTGTTTAAATAAAGATTTAACAGAAAACGGAGCCAGCATTCGCTTCTAAATGTTGATGAGGCCATTAGACCCGCAGAACCATTTGCTGCGTTTAAGAGAATACTTTTTTCACCATAGATTGTCTGGTTGTCTGAAGTGAACAAAGTTGCTGTATCGCTCTTTCTGATTCTAAGAAATGGAGATTCCTGTATCGATGTGTCAGTAATTATTGTGAGAGTCGTATCGCCGGCAAAAGCGACGGTAGCTAGGAAAATTAATATGCGCAGATTTTGCATGTCTGCTTAAAGTAAGTAATTTTACGTCTGATCCTCAAGCTTACTTAGTAAGCAGCGATTTTGTATTTATTGTTTTGCCGTCAGCAGTAAATCTGAAAATATAAAGACCTGCAGAAACAGATTCACCTGCATTGTTTGTGCCATTCCATGTAAAAGTGTGGTTACCTTTTTGAAGAATGCTATTAGCTATTGTTTTAATTAAACGGCCATCAGCAGAAAACACTACTAGTTTAGCCGTGGTAAGGGAAGGCATATCAATGGACAATTTACATGCAGGGTTAAATGGATTAGGCGATGTCTTTAAGCTCATTTTGCCTATTGATGGTGTGCGCATTGCAGAAACTATAGGAAGATGTATATTCTCAAGCTCATAATCCATTTTTACTCGGACAAGACGGCTGTTGCCGAAGTCGGTAACATAAATAAAATTATCAGATGCGACTGATCCGGTTGGCCATGCGAGAGGAATATTCGAACCACTGCCTCGTGAATCATAGTTGCCATATTCGCCGAACGACATAATCTCATTACCATTATTGTCAACAACAGTAACTTTTTGTGTGATTGCATTTGGTACAATCAGCCGTTTATAGTTGTCGACATCAAATCGCGGTGATCGGCAAGCGCAATACTCGTAGGAACTGAAAGGGGCAAGGCCTGTAAGATAGATCTTTTCATATCCAGTTGAATTAAGTTCAGGTAGAGTGTCCAGAGAACAGCAACCGCCACGTGTCTGAGCGTTACCTTTAATAGTTCCGGCGGAGAATTTGAAGATGCTGCCTACACTGTTGCCATATGCTTTATCGTTCTCGAAACCTTTGGTACGGATATGGAATTTAGAACGTGTGGATACGCCTATGTAAAAGTTTCCATCCATGTCGAATTTCGGAGAACCTGTAAATGTGTTTAGGCGCACAAAAGCAAGTGTATCGATAATGTCTGTGGGTATATAGTAACCATTAAGGTTTTTTGCAGCTGCTCTACCGCTATCTGCAAGCAGGCCGTAAAACCATCCGCCAGCAGGATTGGGCGTGGATGTTGTGATCTTTTTATCAGGTGCTATACCTATGCCGCCAACTCCAGCATGAGCTCCCCAACGCGCCCATCCGCCAGTTATAATGTTGCTGTCGGTATTGGCCCAATTGATTGGTGCGTGGTATCTACCCATATCGTAACGGCGAACAGGGCCTCCTAGATCACCTTTATCCTGTACATAAAGCTGTCCGTCGTGGCTGACAGCAACATCTATTACTGAAAGCGGTTTCATCGCAGTTGTAGAGCAGCGTATTATTGCAGTATTTGACCAGTCTGTAACTTTACCGAGTGCACTTGACGCATCGTTAATATAGACATCATCATGCTTTCTGTCAACAGATAGTCTGTCAAATGAGCAGAGGAAATTCTTTGTGCCGTCCGATAGCCCTTTTAGCAGAGTAAATGAAGTGCCGTTGTCTTTATAGAGCCGGGCAGCATCCTTCATCCAAAGATGAGAGACCCAAATAACAGGTGTTCCAGATCCGCCTCGAGCTACTGTTAAATATGCCACTGATGAATAGAAATCTACATCGGTAGTAACCAGTACAGAACAGACGGGCGTTGGAGAATTTCTCCATCCGCTGAATTTGTAAAGCTTTATAAAGCCAGTATATGAGCCGGTTGAGTTTCGTGTAACAGCATAAATCTCTCCTGTTTTTGGAACAACGGAAACCTGATCAGCATATTTAAGAGGTATTCCTCCGAGATATGTTCCGGCTGTATCATAGACGCCGATTCTCCCGTTAAATCTGTCGCAGACAAAAATTCTGCCGGAATCATCGCATGTCATGCCATGCATGGCCGAGTATGCTGTGTAATTGCTGGTGCTGCCTCCAAGAATGGCAGATCTTGCAGATGATGTTGTTGGTACACCTGTTAATGAAATAAAAGAGGTTGTTGCTCCGGTAGATTTGTTTACTTTGTAAATCTGTCCATCCTTCCAGAAACCTGTGTCGACCGCTGCTCCGCTCTTTAGCCCCCATAAACCTGAGAGGTAATAGTTTTGACCGTCGGGAGAAAGAGCAACAAAACGGTTCCCGCCAACTTTGACAGTAGATGGCAGTATTGTAGCAGGTAAAGCAGGTGAAGAGATGAACTCAACCATTGTCGGATTTCCGGAACGGCTGCCATCTTTTGATATGGTCATCCATTTATTTATGTCACCTAAAAAGCAGAGATCTTTGTTGTTCTCAATGTTCATTAGCGATGGGGCAAAAATACCGTCACCATTATGAGTAAAGTATATGCCACCAATAATTGTCGGTGATAAGCGCAACGTGGCACGAGTAGTGCCATTCTGTATTGAATATCCACCTGTGCTTAGAAAATTAAGTCCATATCCGTTTGCTTCTGCTGAAGTTAAAGATGCAGGGGGAGGAAAGACAGTTCTTACATAGTTTCCATTTTTATCAAAGCAGCGAAGTGTAAGACCTCCGGAATTTGTGGAAGAGCCATACATGTAAACAAAGCCATCTGTATCACTTACCATGCCGCGATGATACCACCAGTTTGCGTAAGAGCCGGCAATGCGAAATGTGTATGGATCGTTGCCAACCATATTGTCAAATGAGGCTTTCATTCCAGCGCGTACCCGAACTCCGAGCATGGATTGCGGTACATCGTGGACACGGCCATAATCCGCTTTTCCATTCCAGTTTATGGTTTGCGCGAGTGAGTTTGCTGCTAAAGGTGGCGGAGGGTTGGACCCAAGTAAACCAGCTGCAAGGTGGCGCAATATGGTAGAGTCTTTAAGATTTACTATTGACACTTCAACATCTGTTGCCCTGCTTATTTCAAAATTAACATTCCAAACAGTGTCGCTTACCTTGACTAAAGTAGGGCTTTTGACCCATGTAAGCGGTTGGCCTGCTGCATGAAAATGAAGAGCAGTAATAAATATAACAGAAAGTATGAAATGTCTCATAAAGCCTCCAACAAATCTTATTTCGTAAGAACCAATCTTTGGGTTCTTGTTATATCATTTCCAACTTTAACTTTGGCGAGATAGATTCCTGCCGAAACCTTTTCTCCATTACCGTTTAAAGCATTCCATACTAGAGAATGTTTTCCAGCAGAAAGTTGATTTTTTATGAGACGATTTATCAGATTACCGCGGATATCACAGATTTCGAGGGTCACTTCATTTGCATCAGGCAGAACAAGATCAAACTTACACTGCGGATTAAACGGATTTGGTGACTGGCGAAATGAGAAACGTCCAGGTATGCCACCTTTTTCAGTTTGCACATAGCTGCCTGTGTCATTTGCCAATTCCTGAATCTGTTCTAATGATAGCGCAGAATTAAAAATCTTAACTTCGTCAACAGCTCCTTCAAAGTTCTGCTCAACGTTTCCAGAAGAAATTCTTCTGCCTATCTTGAATTCTCCATATTGATCATGAGCAATTGATGAAGCATTGCCGGAGTAAGAGCCTCCTGCATCAGCACCATTAATGTAAACTACCATGTCTGAGCCGTTTTTGGCAACTGCCGTTATATGATTCCATTTGCCTGCCGATAATACAGAAGTGGTAGTTTTGTTTTTTCTGGCTTCCGGGCTTGGAGTGCCACCATTGCCAATGCCAAAACTAATCTGACCTGTTGCAGATATGTCAAGCCATGCACCAAAATATCTCCCATAGAAATCTTCGGTGGAAAGAATAGTTTGCCCTTTGCTTATTGCAGTTGTTTTAACCCAGAGTGAAATGGTGAAAGGAAAATCAACACGCACATTTCTTGGAACAGAACTGAAAAGAGCATGCCCTTTTTTTGCAGAATCAAGACTGAGTCCGCCTGCTGAGTAGCCAGCTATGCGGGCTACATTACCTGAAAATATTGCATTATTGCCTGCAGGGGACTTATCATAAATTGTATTGCCGAATCTTTCATCACAAGGCCAGTATCCAATTATTCCTTTTATGGATGATGGACATTTAAAGACGAGTCTGGTGGCACCGGATCCAAAATTTATCGATACTGCATATGAGTTCCC
>JAEUSG010000762.1 GCA_016788315.1 Fibrobacterota bacterium
ATCCTTTTGCTGAAAAGTATGCGATAGATTCCTTTCTGCGATTAGATCCTTTGGTCGCTTTCGTTGCTGTTTTGGCATCACATACAGTAGCATTTTCTCTTGTCGGAGCTCTTGTTATTCTATTGCTGACAATTTTCCTTGGCCGCTTTTTCTGCGGTTACATCTGCCCTCTTGGTACTATGATTGATTTCACGAATCACCTATTCGGCAGGAAAAATAAGCCGGCAAACCAAACCTCTTATAGACACATTAAGTACATTGTACTCGCTGTTGTTGTCGCAGCCGCATTGGCAGGCACAAATCTTTTAGGCTTTTTCTCGCCTGCAGCAATTCTCCCGCGAGCTGTTACTACAGTTCTCTTCCCCGCTCTTGTGAGTGCAGCCAATCTGCTTCTGGACGTCACCCGCCCCCTCATTTCGTACGCCGGATTTGATTCTCTGGCACAGCTTTCGTTTAAACAGCCTCTTTTCATAAGTCTCGGCAGTCTCTTACTAATAACTGCTATACTTGCTACTGCCGTCTTTTATCCCCGTTTATGGTGCAGGCTTATCTGTCCTACAGGAGCGTTTTTGTCCCTGTTTTCGCGTATTGGTATTGTTAAACGGGTGGTTCCGAAAGTAAGCTGCAATGAGTGTCAAAAATGTTCAAGAGCTTGCGATATGCAGGCGATTGATGAAAAGGGGCGAACCACAATTCTGTCCGAATGTACCTTGTGCGGCTCCTGTTCGGCTAAGTGTGAATCATCATCAATTAAATTGACAAAACTAGGATTTGCCGGCAATAATGGGACTATTCCCGGTTCAAGGCGAACATTCCTTATGTCTGCTGGATTTGGACTCTTTGGAGCAGTAACACTTAAGAATACTCCAGCAACAGCCATGAATCTTGAAGGTACTTTTATTCGCCCTCCCGGTTCATTGCCTGAATCTGAATTTCTTGGGCTCTGCATTCGTTGCGGAGCCTGCATGAAAGCATGTAAAACATATGGCCTGCAGCCTGCCGCCTTTGAGAAAGGGTTTGAAGGACTACAGACTCCGCATCTAGTACCAAGAATCGGCGGCTGTGAAGAAAAATGCAACATGTGCGGGTTTGCCTGTCCAACAGGAGCCATTCGCGAACTGCCACTCGAAGAGAAGCGGTTTGTAAAAATGGGAACAGCAGTAATTGACAATAGCCGCTGCGTTGCCTGGGCAGCTGATAAACTCTGTCTTATCTGCGACGAAATTTGCCCTTATGATGCCATTGAATTCCGCATAGTCACTACCCCGCTTTCAACTATGAAACGCCCAGTCGTACTTGCAGATAAATGTACCGGCTGCGGTCTTTGTGAAACGAAGTGCCCAACGATTGGCCGTGCTGCAATAGAGATCTACTCTCTTGGTGAAGAGCGTAAAATGACCGGTTCATTCATTACCCCTGAAAAGAAAAAGATGCGTGAAGTAAAAGAATCCAGAGAAAACAGCTACGGCGCTGATGCTATCGGCTCATATGGAAATGACACAACTTCGCTTCCTGGTGGATTTTCCATAGAGTGATTTCTTATATAATGATAGTACTTAAATAAAGGAGCGGGTAATGGGTATTGGAACAAGCGAACTTCTGATAATATTGCTTATCGTGATTTTAATTTTCGGCGGCAGGAAAATACCGGAAATAATGCGTGGACTTGGTAAAGGCATCAGAGAATTTAAAGATGCTAAAGAGGGCAATGAGACAGCATCAAAAGAGGATTCTGAGAAAACTCCACCAAAGGCATAAAACGCCGTGATGCCCTTTCTCGCTCATCTTGACGAATTACGCATCAGACTAATCCGTTCTGCTATTGCTCTTGTAATCACCACAATTGCTGCATATTATTTCTGGCAGCCCATTTTAAAGATTTTTACTGTTTATCCTTTGCACAGACTTCAGATAAAACCGCCGCTTGTTTACACCGGTGCCGCTGAAGCATTCATGGTCAGTTTCAAAATCGCCTTCTTTGGCGGGATAATTCTTGGAGCTCCATTCATACTTTTTCAGATATGGCGTTTTATCGCACCCGGCCTTTACATTAATGAACGAAAGATGTTTCTGCCTGTCCTCTTTTTCTCTCTTCTCTTTTTTCTCGGCGGAATGTCATTCTGTTATTTCCTGGTTTTGCCTCTGGCCTTTGCCTTTCTTCTTGACTTTTATGGCGTTGGCCTTACACCCATGCTAACAATTGGGGATTATATCGGCTTCAATGTTAAAATGCTGCTGGCTTTCGGTCTGGTCTTCGAAATGCCTGTTTTTGCATTTGTGCTAGCCAGACTTAAAATTCTGACACACACTTTTCTGATACGTCAATTCAGATATGCTGTAGTTATAATATTTGTTATCGCTGCTATTCTCACACCACCCGATGTAATTTCTCAATCTCTTATGGCAGCTCCTCTCCTTGTACTTTACGGCATCAGCATTGGTGTTGCCTACTTCGCAAGGAGAAAAGATGATTAACGGTGTCGGTTTCCAGGAAATTCTTCTTATCGGTCTACTTATCTTTATCCTGTTCGGTTCTAAAGGTATGGGCGGAGTAATGCGCGATCTAGGGCGTTGGAGCGGTAAACTTAAAAAATACCGTGATGAATTTACCGGTGAAATAATGAAGGCATCAGAAGTTCAAAGAACCCCCGAAGAGATCCGTCGCGATGAGAGAGCGCTGATTAGAAAGCACACTCGAAGTGCTCTAAAAGAACTCTCGCTGGAAAATCGTGAGCGGGAGAACAAAGCAATTACAGATGCAATTCTTAAAATGGATGAATACAGGAATGCTTCATCAATTTTTGTCTTTCTTTCTTTGGAAGAGGAATTTGATACGAAAGAGATCGTTCTTGATGCGTTAAAAACGGGCAAGAAAGTATTTGTGCCTTATTGTTTACCGGAAACGAAAGAGATTAAAACAGTTCAAATACATGATCTGGAAAATGATATTGAAATTGGTCATTATAAAATTCCTGAGCCGAAACTGAGTCTCAGGCGGGAACAGCAAAGCGAAGATATTAAAATTGACTTTCTGATTGTACCAGGCCTTGCTTTTGACCGTGAAGGCACCCGACTCGGTCGTGGCGCCGGATATTTTGACCGCTTTCTTCCAGCATATAAATCAAAATCCCCCATTATTTGCCCCGCTCTATCGGCACAGATATATCACTATACAATTCCTAAAGAGGCACATGATATTATGCCTGATGCTGTTGTTACAGAATCAGAAATTATGCGTCCTAAAGTTATTTAACCAATAGCAGTTTCCTGCTGATAACTTGATTATTCCCAACTTTAATTCTTGCCAGGATAACTCCGCTTCTTGCGGAATTGCTATTCCATTGCCAACCTTCACGTATTTTACTGTTGCTGACTATTTCAGAATGGAGAACTCTTCCTCTACCATCAAACAGCTCTACTTTGACATATTGCGCTCTGGAAGGATCAAATCCTCCTAACCTAAGAGTTACAGTGGGGTTAAATGGGTTTGGTGATGCTTCAACAAAAAGCGGCTTATCAGTTTTTATTCCCTTGTCCTCATTTGCTACATGAAGAAGTGTGTCCGGTGCGATAAAAGGGGGAACATCCCATGCTACCAAATCAATATCTGTCACCCCTTTTTTCATTACAACGAGATAACAGATTTTTCCAGTGATCTTGAGAGAGAGCCCTTTTCCACCCGTAACACTAACCGTGTCTTTCGCAATTTCGGTGGAACTGCCCGAATGCGTCAAAAGTACTGTATTGTCATAATCTACAATATCAGTACCGCCATATAAGTTATCGCCAACTGCATATTTAATTATGTATTCACCATCCACTACCTTTACTTTGTATGATGAGCCGTTTGAAGAGATAAAACTTCTCAGCAAATAATTACTCCCAGCACGATCATCACGGGCTGTAGAGCCTACAATCGGGCCAACCCAGCCGAATCCTCTTGTATCTGTGTAAACTCCTGCATTTTCTGAAACCCAACCGTATGCAAATGGATTTGAGTGTGTACTGAAATTGACTCTAAGAATAAATTCCGGTTTTGGATTAACTGTAATATCAATCGTATCTTTCTTTCCATCAAGCAAACAGATAACTTTAGCAGTACCGCCGTTGATAGCGGAAACCTCACCGTTTCTGACAACTGCTGCACCTGTATTTGTTGAAGTCCATTCCGCTGCCTGTTCAACACTGCGGGTAAAAAATTCGTTATTATGATAATAGGATGCGATCGCCTTTAACTGGTAAGACTCTCCTGCAAGGATAGAAATATTACTTTGAGATATTTTAATCGAATCCGCTAAAGCGGTACTGGTAACTATTTGTATCTGAATGGTGTCAAATTCCAAATCAACGGCAGTGCTTTTCCTGATTTGAATCCGGGCAACGCCTATATTTTTTGCAATCATTCTGCTGCCTTCCATGACAGCGAGATTTGTATCAAGCGAAATATACGTACAGCTGTTTGTGATTGTGTCAATAGTATGATCGGTGCGAAAGGCGCTTACATTGAGATTCATCGAAAGATACTGCTCTAGGGTTGTTGAGACTGCTGAACAGACTATGGAATCCATTTTTACCGTGTCACGCCAGGAGGTGAACTTGAAAACAAATACGTTCTGACGTACATCATTATAAAGAACAAAGACATTTCTTGAAGGAACATAGCGCCATCTCCCCCAAGTACCCCATTGATTTTCTGCGCCTGGCGTTACTGAATTTTTCTGCGAAGCTTTGTGTAGTGTCCAATAATTGTGATCCAAATCCAGAGAGACGACGTCCGTTCTTCCTATCTCATCAGTTTCAGCCCAACCAACAACCTTGTCGGAAACTGCATCATATTCGCATCCCGGCGAAACTGCACGTTCTAATGCTTTAAAGCCTGCGGGAGAAATTGTTCTGTCAGTCATTGCTCCTGGTGCAGCAACTATCGGTATTGCGTGAATCGCAGCTTTGTTTCCTATTGACATAAGTAAACGTCGCTTCGGTTCAACAAAAGCATTCTGATAATAGGTAGCGCCAGCCCAGATTTTACGCAAACAGGTATCAGCAACCGGATCCCACTCCACAAACTGACCGCCGTATGCAGATCCGAAAAAGAAACGGCGTGTAAGAGTGTCATATGCAGAAACATCTCCTGTCCTCTGAACAGCCGGCATAGCTCGGTGTGCAGTCCATGTCATCGTATTCATATCCATAGAGTAGAATGTTCTGACAGGATACCCACCCCACATGTCTACAACTGCATAACGATCAATTGGCGGTGGCATATATTCCAGACCGTCATAGGTATGCATAGCACCTGGAAAGGAGTCCGGATTGGGTCTTTCGGAGGAACACGAAACTAATGGCTGCGGATTGGTTATTCTAGACCACTTTAATGTAAACAGATCAAATGCATAGACCTCATTGCCGGAATACCCGTTATGGCCTCCGCCTGGTCCAATAAGAAGTCTGCTTCTTTTAGTGTCAAATGCTCCGCTGCACCAGTCATTTATTATGCCAGAGATACCCTCAATTCCACCGCAAAGTGCATTTGCGAAAGAATCCTGCGGTGCGCGTACATCATATAATTTTGAGTTTGGAATTTCAAGCCAGCAACCAGGTTTCAGATCATCAATGGCATCACCAAAGAGTACTGTTGTCAACAAAATCACTGCCAGAGAAAAGATTTTCATAAAACCTCCAGTTAAATGCAGCCATAGGTAAGCTGAGTAATACGCAAATATGATGCCAGTGAATTATTCACTTTTTATTCATAAAATGGGGATTTCAGCAGAATTTTTAACTAATTACATGTAACAATAGATTGTAACAGATGTTTTAAATTGGCGCTAATTTCAGATTAGGTCGATACCCTTTTTTGCACGATCTGGCAAAATGGAGAGGTGTCTCCCCTGTAACCTTTTTAAACACTCTGAAGAAGTGGGAGTAGTCATTAAACCCAAGTTCTGCCGCCGTAAATTGAAGCGGTGCATCATAAAGATGGATGAAATCTTTGGCTTTTCTAATTTTAAAATGCAGAATATATTGGCGAGGAGACAACCCCGTTTCAGCGCTGAATAATCTGGAGAATGATGCGGGATGCATGCATGCAGTTTTCGCAAGGTCATTCACTTCGATAACCTTTTTATAGTTTCTGTATATGGTTTCGACTGCATGCCGGATTTTTGGATGGGTAATTTTAAATGATGCAGTACTGATTCTCGTATCACCTTCCCCTTCTTTTACCAGCATCTCCAGCAGGTTCATTGCTCCTATTGAGCATCGCATCTTTCTATGAGCATTATCGTCATCATAACTGCCTATAAGCTTCCGAATATTTGCAAAAATTTTATCACTATTTACATGATGCGTAAAAAAGAAGGGGCGTTCTTCAAGAATGTCGATCAGTTTGCCATCAGAACCGTATGGGCTGAAACTCAGCAGAAAATATGAAACCTTTTTATTCCGTTCAGTTTGGGATTCCACGATTTTAAGAGGATCCAGACATATTATATCCCCCTTTTTCATAGATATCTGTCTATCCTTGAAAAAGAATCGAATAGTTCCTTTTGTAAGGATCAAAAGAACATAGCCTGTTCGTATTGAACCTGCAATATTTTGCGAAGTAAAATAGGTTTTACTGTTTTCCCGTTTTACACAAGAGTATACTTTTACGCCGATTAGATTTGTGAGATTCATTATGTTAAAAACATACATTATTTTATCAAAATCATCCATTTCAGCGATTAAATATTTTGACTATCATTACTGAAATTGCATCTAACCATCAAAGGAGTGACAATGAAGTCAAAAGCAACCCTAATTCTTCTTATTCTGTTTTCTTTATCTATCTATTCTGAAGTGATAACTACCCTTAAGATCAAGGAGCGCAGTTCTGTTGCCAGGGTTGATGAAGTTGTGACCTGCGGAGTTCCATTACCGCTGTCTGGCCAGTACCGCGACAGTTCGAAGCTAGTTCTACGAGACGAAAATAACAATCCGGTTGCATGCCAATTCAGACCGGCTTCAAAATGGTGGCAGGATAAAAGCTCAATACGCTGGCTGCACCTTAATTTTCAGATGTCCACAGCTGCGGATGCTGAAAAAACCTACACTCTCTGCCGTGAAGATGCACCTCCTACCCTATCCACTCCGAAACTTACAGTTACTGATGAAGGTACGAAATTTACAGTTGTTACAGGACCATTAAAGCTTACCGTTAAAAAAGCTAATTTTAATTTGTTTGACGAGGTATGGGTTGACGAAACCGGTGCAGGAAGTTTTGACAATGCACACAAGGTTGTAGCTTCGCATAATAAAGGTTTCTCACTTTTGTCTGGTGGCCAGCGCTATTACAGTTCAAATGATGCTGCGTCAACTGCTGTAATTGAAAAGAATGGTAATCGTTCAGTAACCCTCCGCTGCGACGGATTATTAAAAAACAATAGTGGAACCTCTCTTTTCTGGTACAGAACAAGAATTACATTTTATGACAACTCAAAAGTTGTCAATGTTCAGTTCTCTTTTGAAAACAGAAACCCTGAAATAAACACTAAAGTTGCCATGTCGGGACTAAATTGTGAACTGCCGCTTGTTCTTAGCCAGCGTCAGTTTGCAATCGGTGCACCAACAGCTCCGAAAACCGGAACAATAACCGCCGGTCAGAATCTGGTACTTACATGCCATAAACTTGACAAATTTAAATTCAGCGGAGCTGTAGTGGACAGCGGTAATCCACGCGACGGAATGAACCCCAAGATGGGCTGGATGGCTCAGTTTGACGGTACGAAAGGAGCAGCAGTTGCATTGAAGTATATGATGCAAATGTACCCTTCCTGCCTTATGCAGAGCGACACCAGCATAATTGTTGGCATGTTCTCTCATGTATTCACAGGTGGAGCAACAACGTTTCCGCCAAGAAACACAACATACTACGATATATATTCCGGAATGAGCAGAACACATGATATCCGGTTTTCGTTCTTCAATAATGACCTTCCATCTGAAATACAGGGAAATATCGCAGGTATTCAGACACCTTTATTTCCGGTAGCCCCAGCTGAATGGTATACAAATCAGACAGAATGCATTGCCCGTCTTACTCCTGCTGGTGATTTTGCCAGATACGGCAGTGATTCCACGCTTGTAAGTAAATATGAACGTTTCAACAACCAGGCATTTTTAAAATGCATCGGCAATACAAATACACTTCTTGGCGGTAAAGATGCATATGACTACCTCGGATGGGGGGACAATCCGCATGAGTTTACAACACGGTTACTTTGGAATGGAAACTACTACGATTTGCCATACCTCCATTTTACACACTTCCTGCGTAACCTTGACTTCAGGTTTATGGATTATGCGGTAGCTCATGCCGGACACATTCGTGATTTGCATATTGTGCACTATGACGCGACCAACACCAATGATGGTGGAAACCGTTACTGTCCTCCGACAAATCATATTGGAGCAGATGCTACAACGCCTAATATTCAGGATCACTCCTCGCATCATAAAACACAGAGTTTATTTATCAACTACTACATGACAGGTGATTTGCGTTCACTTGACGTCGCATTCAAAGGTAATAAATGGGTTGTTAATCGCGGTGTTAGCGGTACCACCTATGTTATGGATGCAGGCAAATTCTACTATGCTAGAAGACCGGCTCACAATCTCTTTACCCTCTCCTATAATTATAGACAGACACTTAACAGGACAGACTCAGTAAACATGATGGCTCATTGGAATGCAATAAAGCCAATGCTAATCAGCGATCCGCAGCCTGGAACCGATTTCCTGATAGGTCTTCTTACAGAGGCCGTTGTTGATGTTTACAATACTACAGGAGACACTTCATGCATATCTACGCTAAAAAATGTTGCTGACAAACTGACTCAATATACATGTAACTCAGCATTTGCTTTTGCATGGCTCTGGAAAAAGACAGGAAACCCTCTATATAGAACAAAAATGATCTCTGCATTGGCATATATCGATACCTGGTCTACGCTCTTTGGCCATCATGAAAAAGATTTTGCAGTAGAGGAGAGAAATCTTACCCGTGTATTCAGTGAACTGGCTGATGTAGCCAACGGAATATCAACAGAGAAAAAGCCAGAGGCAGTAAAGACGGTTAATTCAATTGACGTAACTCCGAATCCTTTCAACTCTGCTACAGTAATCAATTTAGCTAACATTGATGGATTTAACGCAAAAACATGCAAGGTTACTGTTTATGACAGTAATGGAAAGCTGATCGCAGATCTCAGCAAATCCATTTCATCAGGAAAAGTTATGTTGAGCGCGAAAGGCAGAACATGCGGTGTTTATTACATTAAGGCAGACATTGGAAATGGTAAAGCACTGAAGACCAAGGTTTTACTTTTAAAGTGATTTAAAGATACTTATTCAGAAAATCTGCAAACTCTTTCATTTTGAAGGGTTTGCAGATAGCTGCATTGAATCCGAAGCTTGATGGATTTTCAATAACAGGATCATTTATCTGACCGGTAATTGCAAATACCGGGGTCTCTTTGCATAACTTGCGTATCTCTGCAACTGCCTCACACCCACCCATTCCTTTCGGCATCGACAAATCAAGCATAATAGCAATCGGTTTACGATCCGAATGACACTCAGCATGGAAGTATTTTAATGCCTCTTCACCATCTGCCAACAGCACAGGTGTATATCCGAAGCATTCGAGCATATCGCCCACAATATTTCTGATGTTCAACTCATCATCTGCAACAACGAATGTTCTTAATACTTCGGCCATAACATTATCTCGCAGTTTTAAGACGGACTATATGCACCGTAACAGCTAAAGCGATAATTGCCAGTGCAACCCGAAAATGTGGTGTGGATAAAATAAAGATAATCCCAAAACTGATAGAAATCCATAACAAAATCAATGCCATTAGTTTTGTCATTAACGGTATGGAACGGTTTTCAAGGTAATTTGAAATATATTTGCCAAAAATCCTATGAGTTGTGAGCCACAGGTAGAGCCTGTTAGAGCTTTTAAGAAAGAGTGCTGCAGATAAAAGTAGAAAAGGAGTTGTCGGCAGCAGCGGAACAAATATGCCGATGATGCCAACCGCAAGTGAAAGTATTCCAAGCCCGGACAATGCTAAACGGATCATAATTTATTAATTACTGCAATTGCCTCAACGTGAGCTGTTTGAGGAAACATATCCAGAGGCTGAACATATTCAGTTTTATACCCTGCTTCACATATGATCTTCAAGTCTCTCGCAAGGGTTGATGGATTGCATGAAACATAAACAATTCTTCTCGGTGCCATTTTAATGATTACTTCTAAAAACGAGGCGGCACATCCTTTACGTGGAGGGTCAACAACAACTATATCACAACGATCAATTTCAGAGATAACTTTTTCAGCCTGTCCGGCAATAAACTTTGCGTTTTTAATATTGTTCAATTTTGCGTTACGATCAGCCAAAGCAACCGCCTCTTCAACTTCCTCAACACCTACAACGGAGTGTGCTTTTTCGGCCAACGGTATTGAAAAAAAACCGGCGCCGCAATAGGCGTCCAGAACCTTGTCATTAGGAGTAACAGCTGCTGCTTCAATAACTTTATTCAGCATAACTGCGGATTGTCCGGGATTCACCTGAAAGAAGGAAGAAGGACCAATATCATAAGACCATTTGCCTACGGTTTCCCGCAAAACCTGCTCCCCTGCCAGAAGAATCATCTTTTTACCCAACACCACATTATTCTTGAATGTGTTCTCGTTGCAGAATATGCCGCTGATATCTTTGGTACGGGACATTATTATACCGGCAAGTTTTTTCAAGATGTCAATATTTATTTCGTTGGTTACAAGAATAACCTGTGCCTTACCGGTAGAAGCGGCGGTTCTGATAATTATATGGCGAAGGCCCTTGGAATGGCGATTTTCATCATAAGGTGGAATAGGGCTTTCGAGAACAGCCTCTCTTACAGTTTTGTAAATACGCTCTCCCTGCTGAAGATGAACAGGACAATTTTCTACCCGTATGATATCATGACTACCTTCACGGAAGAACCCAAAGGTCCTGTTTCGATCGCGCATTCTGAAAGGGAGCTCAATCTTGTTTCTATAAGCTTTGGGACCTGGAGATTCGAGGCATGGACGAACTTCAACGTCTGTAAGTCCGGCGGTATGAGTAAGTTCATCCTGTATCCGCTGCCGTTTGTATTTAAGCTGTCCGTTGCCCGACAGGTGCATTAACTGGCACCCACCGCACCTTCCGTAAACCTTGCAAAATGGCTGTACACGGCTCTGTGATTGAGTCAGTTGGTCAAGAATTTTTCCGGTAACATACGAACTGCTGACATCTGTAATCCTGACTCTCACCTTTTCTCCGGGAAGAGCGCCAGTAACAAAGAGCGTAACCCCTTCTATTGATGAGATTCCTTCGCCATTTACACCAAGTCTCTCAATTTCACATTCTACGATTGAATGTTTAAGTACCGCTGTGCTGCTGAAAGATCGTGTTTTATTTGAATTCATGGGGGTTAATATCTGCAATGTTGGTGATATTACGCAAATTTTCCTATATTTGACAAAAATTAGTGCGTATTTTAAAACGATGAAAAGAGCATCAATAAGACATTTAATAACCTTCCTATGGATATTGGTAACAACAAGCATTGGAGCTGAAATGTGGA
>JAEUSG010000776.1 GCA_016788315.1 Fibrobacterota bacterium
AGAGTCTGCACTGCTGTTCTTATTTTATCTGCCTTGCCGGATATTTCACTGATCTCCTGATCCATTTCATCATACATGACCTTCAATCTGAAATTTGTACCAGCTTCTACTTTTGTAAAATCAGGTGTCTGCCCATCTTTCCCTATGCGCCTTGTTATAACTGCAGATGCTGAGGCCAATTCTCCACCTTCAATAGCACCGCCTACACTTACGTTGTTGCGGCACTTTACAATTGAGTTTATAATATTACCCTTAACAGTGATATTCTTTTCAACTTCAATCTGAGCACCGGAAATAGATTCAGTTTTCAGATTACCCTTAACAATTACATTTGATTTGCCGGCAGCAAAAAAGCCTTTATCAACGATAAGGTCGCCGTGGCAGATTATTTCAGAAGACCCGACAGTACCGCCGACAGTGAGTGTACCTCGGCAGACCACTTTAAGACCATCCGGAATATTGCCTTTGATAGTGAATGAAGAGTCACAATCTAAATTCTTATTCAGATCGCCCTCTATACAC
Source organism: Fibrobacterota bacterium (assembly GCA_016788315.1). GTDB lineage: Bacteria > Fibrobacterota > OXYB2-FULL-49-7 > OXYB2-FULL-49-7 > JAEUSG01 > JAEUSG01. Next base: position 523 of record JAEUSG010000776.1, read on the forward strand.
TCTTTTTTCGCCTCTTCTTGACCGATTACTGTTGTGCTCATACTATGCTTAAATATTTTTTATGAACTTCAGAACATTTTCATTACTATCTCTATGATACATTATCCCATCAACCAGCTGACGGATGAGATAGACACCCATGCCTGAACGGGGACGCCGCTTTTTAATATCAGCTCCGCTGCTTGCAGTTCTTAAACTATTTGGATCGTACTGACGGCCTGGATCTCTTACCGTTACCACAAGTTCAGAAGGCAGCAGCTCCATATTGACACTATAACTATCCTTCGAGCCATCCACTCCGCCATGTTCCATAATGTTTGTAACAGCTTCATTAACGGCAAGGACTAATTCAGTAAGAGAGGAAGCAGAAATTGAGCTTTTTTTTGCAAATGCTTCAATGAAGTCGCGCATTGCCTCAAGACTCTCAAGTGTACATGGGAATTTTTTTTCTTCTGTCATTTGTTTTGTCCCGGTTTATACACCCTTTACAAAATCATCAATCGCCTGTTCCTCTTTTGCATACACACGGAAAAGATCTGTAAGACCGACCTTTGAAAAAACAGATAAAATAGTTTCCGGTACTGCGGCAAATTTAAGCCCGCCGCCCCCCTCGTTCACATCATCTTCAACTGCAAGAAAGACACCCATTCCAGAACTGGAAATAAATTTTAGCCTTGAGCAGTCAACAACAATCTTTTTTGAACCTTTATCTATAAGATTGGTCAGACTGGCTGACAGCAATTCAGAGTTGTAGGCATCTATGCTTCCTTCAAGACGGATGACTGTAACTTCAGAATTTGGTCCAGCTTTTCCCTCATTTATTTTTACTTCAGGCATCTTTTTTCTCCTTCACCTTTAATATAACTATCGTAGCATCATCGCTGGGCTCAGAATCACCATAATGAGTTGTCAGAGCACTGGTAAGTCTTTCAAGGAGCTCCCGTGGACCAGCACATTCATTGTCTGAAAGATGGGTATACATTTTATCTTCACCGAATATAGTACCATCCTTTGAGGTAGCTTCGTTTATCCCATCAGTAGTGAGGGCAATTGTGTCACAAGGTTTAAGATCTAGCTCCTCCTCCTCAAGCCTTGAAGCAAAACTGCCGCGGCTTACTCCTATAGCGCAGCCATTTGGATTTATAAGCCTGTACTTCTCATCACCAAGACTCTTGTAAAAAAGTGGATC
>JAEUSG010000003.1 GCA_016788315.1 Fibrobacterota bacterium
AAAAGATACTTTGACATATGCGTACTTCGCAAAATGATTATTTTGAGAAGAGAATAAAAACAGGATGTTAGCACCCCCTTTTACACTCTACAGGAGCACCCCTTTTTAGTGCGCGAAAAACCTCACAGGTCAATTTACCTCTTGCAAATAATGTGTGGATGTGTGTATTTTTCCACACTATTTCCACACAACTGGGGGAACACATAAGCATGGCACGGGACCCGGCAAAGGCAAAAGCATCGAATGGCTCGTTACTCTGGCGCATCTTAGGCAAAGACCGCCCGATAATGGACCCCCTCGACATTGACATAATAGATGGCAAAGTCGTAAGAGGGGCTTCTAATATTTCTACCCCCCCCCCCCCCGTCGCAGCTTGTCAACCTTGAGCCTCCCACACCTTCTCCGGACTACTTAGAACCGCCTCCTTCAAGAATTGAAGACCCGGTATTGCCGGCCCCGGAACCGGTCGTTCAGCAACCCGCAAGCCCAACAATAACGCCTCCTGCTGAAGTTCCCGAAACGCCACTCATTGTAACGCCTTTGCTCTCAGAACCCTTCTCGCCCCCACTCCCAGACGATGAACCAGGGGCGGTCCCCGAGCGTAGCCGAGGGGTGTTTTCCGAGACTGTCGCCGCTGCTTCCGTTGCACTCCTGCAATCCACGGCACAAAAGAAAACTCGCCTACCTTCCGAAGAGGCAGACCGCAATTTCCGCTTCCGCCTTCCGCCCGGCCTTAAGAAACAGTTCCGGGACAAGTGCGACGCAAACGGTCAGGACATGTCAAAGGTGATTGTTAATCTCATCCGGGCATATGTCGCCGTACTTTTAATTGCCGTTTCCATCTTTGCCGTGCCTTCAACTTCTAAGTACACAACGAATGATATTGTCTCTTACTGTTGCGACAATTGCGGTTTCTCATGGATAGAGAAATTCCCTGTCACTGCCGCCCTCGGCCTCCGTTCCGCTCTCACCGATGCCGGAACCGGAACAGACACCGCCGCCCTCTTTTACGGTCGTCATCGAGTGGAAGTTGCCGTATCCGTGCCACTCTGGTCCGCCTCCGGCTCCCGGCAATTAAAGCAACAGAAGGCGGAATTTGTTTCATCAATACTGCGTGACCTGGCCGGACTTTGCAATCAAGAAAAGCTGACCGCCACACTCGAAGCCCAGGTTCGGGCGCTCACAGAAGTCAATAAGCGGGTGGCCTCCCGTGTCGAATCCGGACAAAGTAATCAGACGGAACTCGACAAAAGCGCTCTCGACCTTACAACAGCACAGATAAAACTTCACGAAGCCCGCGCAAAGCTGGACGAACTTGTCATGGCCATCGCTTCCCGTGCGGGCGAACAGTGGCAAAAGGCCCGCAATATGGTTCTTGCCTGGGATAGAAAGCTCTATGATTGAAGACCTGACCGGTGTCATTGGCCGTGATAACGAAATAAAAGATGCCATCCACCACCTGCACCGACACCGGAATGTCTGCTTTGTCGGAGCTCCAGGCGGAGGAAAGACGGCGGTTTTAAAAGCGCTATTCGAGAACTGGCACGCCCTTCACCCCAAATCGTCGTCTCTTTATGTCTGGTCCTGTAAACCCACCAAATGGCTCTTCTCGGAGGTGGCCTTTAAACTATACCGGCGGGATGTGCTACCCGCAGAATTCAACACCCTGCCAGTCGAAGCGTTCCAGAAGCGCCTTAACAGAATGCATTACCGGGACATTTCCCGCCTCATTTCAGCGGCCACAACAGCCCATCCGGAAATCATCTTCTTTCTCGACAACCTCGACAGCGCAACCCCGGCAAGTCAATCCCTTATCTATACCCTACTCGAACAAGGCGTTACTATTTGCGCAGCCACGACCAGCAAACGGGGACTCACCCGCCTCTTGTGGCAGTTCCAGCTCATAGACCTTCAGCCGCTCAAGGATGCCCACATCCGCCGCTTTGTCGATTCCTGGATAGAAAACCGTCACATCCTTGTTGATGATAGAAAGCTCTTCCTCGAACATGTCACCTACAAGAGCGCAGGAAACCCGCTGGCCTGTGAACAGCTCTTGCGGTACTTCGAGCACGAGCCTAGAATAAAAACCCCGGACATCCGGAAGCTCTACCACGAAGCGGGGCGCAAGGAGCTGGACCTTACGCCCATTATTTTCATTTTCTTCGGGGTATCGCTTGCGCTTCGTTTCATTTCAAGAAGCATTTCACACAAAGAACTTTACATTCTGACTTCCCTGTTTACGGCGTCTTTTGTCGTTATACGGTTCTTCGCCTTCCGGGGTATGCTGAAGGAGCGCAGTTGATGTGACCGCACCGACTCACGCCGTTGGCGGCATTGCCGCCTATTCCCTCTTTTCCCTGCTCCTCCCCACTCTCCGCCTCGACCCGCCCACAGTCATTACAGCCGGAGTTTTCGCCATCCTGCCGGATATGGACAACCCCCGTTCATTCATTGGCCGTCTGCTTTTCTTTTTCTCCGGGCCGCTTGACCGCCACTTCGGCCACCGCACTATCTCGCACAGTTTACTTTTCTGCGTTTTCATATCCGTTATGTATGCTACTATGAGCGCCCTCTTTGTCGGCGGGTTTCTGGCGGCTGCGCCCTTGTTCTTCGCCGCATTCATGGGGTTCTTCTCTCATATCATGCTCGACAGCATGACAAAACAGGGAACCCTTTTCTTTTATCCATCAAAGATTTGGTGTGTCCTCCCCCGCCGTGCATCCTGGCGCATTAGAACCGGCCACCCGTTCGAGTTGCTCTTTTTCATTTCCTTGTCCCTGGCCTGCGCCGGACTCATTACCGCACAGCGGCAGGGTATATACAGCATGTTTGAACGGTTCTTTACTTATACCGGCGTAGAAGCAAAAATCGCCGAATTCGAGCAAAAGAAAAAGGCCGTCTCCCACGGAAGAGACCCGGACAGCCTCTTTCAAACCGGCCTTATAGACCAGAAGGAATATTCCGAAATGCAAACCGCACTCGAGAAAATAGAGCTCGAAAAGAAACAATACATGTTGGAACAAGGGCTAAAAAAGAATGAGCAATAATGCTGTTATCTTTGACCTGCTGAACGACCCGACCATTTCATTCTGGTTCAAGGACGCACTCCAGAAAGCGCTCAAGCGCGACCCGGTGGATGCGCTTCTCGACGCTGAACTGCTTTACCGTGTCATCAAATCCCGTTCAGAAGAAATCCTTGAGGAGCATCACTCATGATTCGCATATTGTTTCCGGCTATCCTGCTTTTCTTCACCGCCTGCAGCCGGGACACCACCCCGGCACAGAAGTATGACCCCAACCTTGACAAACCGTATGTAGCATGGTACCACGATGCCGCCTGCACCCGCAGGGTGCTTCCGGCTCTCGATTCCGACCTGCCCCTTGAAAAGAACTTCGATTATGCCTGTACCGACCTCCCCTGTCCACGGTACGGCATCCAGTACCATATCAACGGAGCCCCACCCGATACCTTCAGCGTAAACGCCTATAATACCCCCTCAATCGACCTTTCCGCTTACAATAACAGCCAAATTCCAGCAGAATGCCGTCCAGAAGCCTTCAGGCTTACGGAAATAGGAGTTTGCATACAAACTCACTTCCAAGACACCGTTCGCGTGTTTAACAGCGTTTTAGACACATTCCTGATAGGCACAGATTGCCTTGGCCGGGTTCCCTGGGGCGAAGAAATAGGAATTTGGGTGGTTCACGGACTGGATTCCATGTTTTTAAGTGTGAATTACATTAATTCCCATGATGACTATATCAGCTTTCCCCCTCCCAAAAGGTCAGGGTTTTAAAAATGCGGTTCTCCTTCTCCTTCGTTTTAAGATCTTTAAATACTTTACGCTTTGGCAGGTTGTTGTCACTCAACGAGTTACAAAGCCAACTCAAACGTTTATGCCGACAACTCAAACATTTATGCCGAAGAAACGGCCTCATCTCAAACGTTTATGCCGAAACCTCAAACGCTTCGGCAAATATGTTTGAGTTGCAGTTTTTGGAGCAATTTTGAACCCACAACCTGAAATAGTGGAGAATTCCGCAGAAATTGAGGTTGTTCAGCCGGAAAAAGACCTGGTGTCCGGCAAGCCCAACATGCTCATTCAGTCCCGCCTGGGGCTCCAGAACATAAACGAGCACCGCCTTTTTCTTGCCATGCTGGAGCGGGCATACGACGGCGCAGACATCGAAAAAACCTTTGAGGTGGACATTTCAACCATATCCCCCGGCAGAGGCGGCAGCCAATACACAGCGGTTAAGGCCGCCTGTCAGGGCATCATGGCCCGTACCATAGACCTTTTACCGGGCGACAAAAAGCGGTTCCGGCTCCGCCACCTGGTGGACATGGCCGACTTCGACGAATCACGGGGCAAAGGCAAACTCGCCGTCCGGTTTCACCCGGACATGGTACCCCACATCAAGGCCATGTTCAAGGAGGGCCATTACACAAAAATCTATCTCAAGTACGCCATCCCTTTGCGCTCCACCTATTCCGCCCGTATTTACGAGCTGCTGTTGCAGTTCCGGAATTTCGGGAAGCGCACCATAAGCCTTGAGGAGCTGCGTTTCTTCCTCGATATTCAGACTAAGTTTCCCCAGTGGATAAATATTAAACAGCGCGTTCTCGACCCGGCCCGCCGTCACCTCGAGGAATACACGGACATTGCCTTTGACTATGAGGCGCAGCGGCTGGGTAAGGTGACAAGCGCAATCAAGTTCATCATCCGGGAGAACAACCCCCGGAAACTGCCGGCGGATGCGCCACGGCAGATTAACCTTTTTGAAAACACTCCCCTCCCCCTGCCCGCTCCTGATGCGGAACATGTCAAAATCGTGCGGGAGTACATTTGGCCGGACCAGCAAGAGCAGGCGCTGCAGTTCAGCACAGAAAGGATTCTGTATTATTTTCACCTGGCGCAGACCGCTCAGCGATTGGGGAAAATAAAGACGGATTTCAAAGGGTACTTTTATTCAGCGCTTTTCAGAGATAAAGAGAATTTCGAGTATCGGCAGAAACAGAAAAAAAAGGCAATGGAACGGCTTGAGCGGGAGAAGACTTCCCGGCAGGCCGAGGAGCGCGAAGCGGATGAAGCCTTTGCCGAAGCCACCCGCGCCTTTGATGCGCTCCCACCCGCCGACCAGGAGCGCTATCTTTCACAGACGAATAAAACCATGCCGACCGGAATCCGCCGCCACACGGCCATTGCACTCTTTGCCGGGCTTACATGTCAACTGTTGGCCGTCATTCCTTTAATCTCCGAGTGGCTTGATGCTCTCTCAGAGTGTTGCCCATTCGAATTCATCGCTTAAAACCATAACTGATTTGACTATAGTCTTTATCACTATGGTGCTTTTGACTATAGTCTTTTCAACTATAGTTCAATCGGACAGATTCCTTCTTATTATCGGCTCAATCCTTTTCATCATTTCTGCTACCAGCTCATCAGCCATTGCCTCTGTGATTACTGTACCCTCTGGATACTTCCCTAAAGAATTGGCAATGGCATCTTTTGTAATAGACCCCGCATGATTGTTGAGCTGCCGCCCGACGGCAATTTTAAGCACTGCACTTAATCGCTCCGTTAGTTTGCTGAAATTCAAAGAAGCGCGCCTATAGTCATAAGTCCTGACAAATTCAGGCTCAATAGGATTAATTGTGGCTGTAGGTGTCTCAACTTCATTTAGAACATCGTATGAATAACTTTCAGTGATGGCAGGGCCGTCATACTCGGTAGACAGGCGAACAATAAAACTGAATGCGCTAAAAAACTCTATGTAAGTGTAAAGTATTCGTTCCTTGGGGTCGCCGATTATAAAAATAGAGTGTGAAACAGAACTGGTCGCCTCCGTCTTAATTCTTGAATCATCCAAATACTGATTCACAATTTCCAGATTAGTTTCTTCCTTCAGGTATGGGATGACATGGGCGATATGTTTCACCTCGCCACCTTTGAACAGATAGAAATTTACGGCTGTCTTACAAATAGACCTTAATGCAAGGCTGCCTCCAATCACAAGCTGGAAATGAAGCATTTCTGACAAAGGTTCTGTCTGCATTTTCGCATTGTTCACGATTTCGTCTACATTAATATCCGGGTGGTGCCTTTTTAACCCTTCCATTGTTTTTCTGAGCTCGTCATGACTTCGTACTTTAATCTGATATACTGTCGTTTCGCCTTCAACAGTCTTTTCAAAGGAAGGTTTTGCAAGCGCTGGCTTCCCCTCTGGGCTAACAAGATACTGTTCTCCTGTAGATTTTAATGTGCCCCTAATATCAGGGGGTGTTCCGCGCTCTCTCCTGATATTGAGCATGTTTGAGACAAAATTTAGCTGCTTTGCCAATTCCGCATCTGGCTTTTCACCAAAAGACGAATTACACTCTCTGCATAGGATGGTCTTTGTGCCAAGACGCCCGCCAATGGCATTTAGAAAGATGTGTTCCTTGGACTCATTTGTCCCGCTAAGTTCAGACTTACACAAATAGCATGTTGCCATAGAATCCCCTTTATTTTCAACTTATTCTGTCTTCTTTTCCTTTTTTGCCTGACGCCCCAACTATAGCTGTTTTCACTATGGTCATTTTAACCATAGTGCTTTTGACTATAGTGCATAAGACCATAGTCGATCCTGTAATTTCTCTCTGAGGTTCTCTGTTGCCAGGGCGGCGGTCCGGGCAAAGGGCGCAGATATAAAAGGCAGGTTGAGCGGGTTCCCTATCCGCTCCATCTCTTTTTCTGCCCTCTCCCGCTCCTCCCCTTCCAGGCTGTCTATGTAGGCTTTGTTTTCAGCTATCACCGTTTCTTCCCGTAAAAGAACCGCTTCCTGAACCTGCTTATCCGCTCTTGTCCGCTGCACAACCACTTTCTTGATTTTGAATTCGAGACGAATTTCATTCACGCTTCGGATGGTCGGGCTTTCCGGTCTGCTGCCATAGGTCTTGAGATTCTGACACAATATGCCATAAGCATAAGCAAACAAGGTGCTTTTCACTCTCTGTTTGCACTTAATGGCATGATAAACCGCTTGCTGAATATGACCATCAGGGGCACTTTTAAAAACATGCCTTAGCTCTTGAAAGAGCTTGTTATACTCCGGCATTTCCGTAAACAGGTCAAGGCTGTTTTCCTTTACCGCAGCGGCTGTCAGGGCTTCCGCCTTTTCAGCTTCTTGTCTTTCCTCATCCCTGACACAAGAAATTACTACTTCCGGATTTGTCTCTTCGGGTGCTTTTTCTCTCTGACCAAACAGGTTTGTGTAAGTAGTTTTATTTATTTCTTGGATTTTAAGATTACTTGGGCTGTGGTTTTGTCCGCAGGGCAATTGCGGTTTTGTCCCGCTGTCGCTGGGCATAAACAGGCTTTCCGGGACTTCCTGGCATCGCCGTACAGTCCGCACGCTGACCCGCATCAATGCCGCAAAGTCGCCCTTGCTGGCATTTGGGTACAAGTGGCAAAGAATGTTATAGACCTTCTCTGTCGCCGTGTAATCGGGTGAGAAAAGGAAGCTCTTGAGAATCCCAACCCCTCCCCGCTCAACGAGCGTGTAACGGGCTCCCTTGGCTTCCATGATAAAGCCACCGTCTTTTAGCCGCTTCATGGCTTTGGCAAAACGGCGGTTACATCCAATGCCGGAAAGCGCCATGAGCGTATCACGGGAGGCATAGCACCCCCTGTCTGTGAAATGAAAATGCTCTATGGCATAAAAGAGCAGTATTTCAGTCGGGGTGAGCTGCTGGAATATGTGTGGTGGTATTCTGAAAAAACCCTTCATAGTATTCTCCTTATGAAGGGACTTTTTTGAGTAAGTCGCAACCGTGGTGGAAATGACTATGGTGAAATTCACTATAGTCAAATTGACCATGGTTCTTTAGACCATAGTCGAAACCACTATAGTTTTATTGACCATAGTGATCCAAGAAGCTATATTACTCTTAAGACCGCAAACGTAAAAAGCAGTCTTGTTAAAAGTCCCATGACCTCCGGCTCCAACCGGGGGTCAAATTATTTCAAGCCGTTTCCTTTTGTTCAATTTTATTAACCATAGTCATTTTCACTATAGTCAAAAAGACTATGGTTGCTTTCCTTTTTCACTGTCCGTACTCTTGAGTGTCAGTCCGAATACACTGTATCGGCTGCCCTGTTTGGGTGAGTTCTCGATAGGTCGAGCCAAACCCTTTTTCTCTAAAGTTTCCATGGCAGGCGGAATGCTTTTCCTATAAAGCCCTGTCCGCTTGCTCAGTTCGTTCATGCTGATAAAACCTGTTTCCTTGCTGTCCCGTCCGTAAGATTCCCTTAAGAGAACCAGGAACAAGGTAATCTCATTGGGGGACAATGTCGGGAAAACATCGTCCACAAGTTCCCAGAGTTCACTCGTCCCCCAGAAGCTGGAAGGCTTAGTATGTCCCTTTTCAACTATAGCTGATTTGACTATGGTCTTTTCCGCTATGGTGTTTTCCGGCTTCTCCGCTTTGGTTGCCACGGGAACGGGTGGGGAAGGGGGCGCCGGGATAGGGGAGGGGCTGTTTTTGACTATAGTGGGTTTCACTGTGGTGCTTTTGACTATAGTCTTTTTGGCTATGGTCCCGACCGCCTCTTTCTTTTTGCCGGTTACGCTTTTTTCCGACGCAGGCTTCACTATGGCTTTTTTGACTATAGTGGGTTTGACTATAGTCTTTTCAACCATAGTCTTTTTGACTACGGTCTTTTTCTTGTCCTCAGAGGGGGCCTTCTTTGGAGCAGGGAAGGGGACAACGGGTTTTTTAAGAGCATCCAATTTCTTACGCGAGTCGCCCAGGCCAAGATTGGCAAAGGCTTCCGCTAGCCGGTTCTTTCCCGTGGATTGGCTCATTTATTGTACATCCTTAAGAGCTCAATGGTCAGGTTACGATAATCCACGGCCGCCCGGCTCTGAGGGAAGGCCACGGAGATAGGCTTATTCTCTGCCTGTGCCTGGGTAACCTTCGCATCTGTCCTTATTTTACTCTTCAGAAGATAGGGGCCGAAGAATTTCTTAAGATGATCAATTACCTGTTCACCCATGTTGGTTCTGCCATCCACTTTGGTTGGGAGCATCTTGAGCTCAAAAGAATGTTCCGCATTCTCTTTAACCATATCCAGCGTGTTAATAAGCTGCTGAAGGCCTTTGATGCTGAAATACTCGCATTCCACGGGGATAAGCGCCATGTCAGCCGCAATCAGCGCGGAAATGGTCATAAGGCTGAAATTTGGCGGGCAATCAATAATTATCCAATTAAAATCTGCCGTAATATTTTTGAGCCGGTTAAAGAGCTTCTTTTCACGGCCAATTTCTGAGGATAATTTCAAGTCGATAGTGGCTAGGTCAATACCAGAGGGGATGATACTTAAATTTTCATATTCGGTCTGTTTTATTGTGTCATCAGTCGTCAGATTCTTATTGGTCAAAAGGTCATAGAGAGTGTATTGCAATTTGTCAGGGTTCAGCCCGAAAGCGGCTGTCAGACTGGCTTGCGGGTCGGTATCGACCAAAAGAACCTTTTGACCACGGTCTGCAAGGCAGTGTCCGAGAGTTTGAACAGTAGTTGTTTTTAGTACGCCGCCTTTTTGGTTTACAACGGCCACAACCTTGCGGATGTGTTTGCCCCTTAGACGGACAACCTGATCAACCTGGTCTTGTGTAAAATAACGAGTGCCTTTCTTGTCCCGACTGGTGTCAGGCTGAGGCATTTTCTTATCTTCTTTAAGCCAAGCATAGAGCGTATTCTTAGTTACGCCCAGGATTTCGGCCACTTCACCGCTGGTATATTCTTTCATTCTTGCTCCCCTCTCAAAGACGTGGATTTGTATGTCTTTGTATGCTAGAATAATTATTCTGTTCACCAAATGGCAAGAATTTATTTCAATTGGTAGGGCAGAGCCATAGGACAGACAACAATTGGAGGTATAAAATACGAACAAAGGGCTATCTGTGGTTTTATAATCGAAAAGCCAATATTCTATTAAAAGGCTTTCCTTTTCAAGCTGTTTCAGTATATATTATGGTTTCAACAAATGTTGAAATAAGGCATTACAGTGAAACAAAAAGACACAGAACTTGTAAAACAAGCTAAAAAGGCGGTTTTTGAGTATTTATACAAAATCCCTTTTCTCAAATTCTCTGAACCAAGTTTAGAGACACGGTACACCTATGCAGATTTTATTATTAAAACCCGTGTTGATGATAAACCGTGGAATCTCATCTGTTGTATTGGTGCAAACGGTCAGCCTTTAAATATCCGGAATGTTGCAAACCAAGTTATCCGCTACAAAGAGCAGTGGAAAAATGTTTATGTGATTTTTATTGCCCCGTACATTTCTGAAAAAGGGGCGGCCATTTGCAAGGAAGAAGGATTCGGGTATGTGGATTTCTCTGGCAATGGTCTTGTTTCATTTGAAAATGTTTACATTGAACAGCACGGCCAGCCCAACCAACAACTAATAAAACGCGACCTCCGTACTCTCTATTCGCCTAAAGCGGAAAGAGTTCTTCGAACAATACTCAACAGTCCGGAAAAAGCGTGGTTGGTAAAGGCGCTTGCAACCGAAGCAACAGTGAGCATAGGCCTTGTCTCGAATATCAAGAAGCTCCTAACAGAACGGGAATGGCTTGTACCAGGTGATGAATTGAAACTCAAGTCTCCCGGTGAAGTTCTGAAAGCGTGGGCGAATAATTATGATTATCGAAAGAATGATATTCAGCAATATTACTCTCTGGCTTCTGTAAGTGAGACGGAGGCGATTATTGCTTCCGCCTGCCAATCTTATAAAGTAAACTATGCTTTTACCGGCTTTTCCGGTGCTGCTCGATTTGCTCCAATGGTGACATACAACCGTGTTATGGTCTATGCTGAAAAGAAGTTCGAGGATTATCTTGTTTCTTGCGGGCTGAAAAAAGTTGAGAGTGGCGCAAATGTCATGGTTTATTACCCCTATGATGAAGGGGTCTTTCTTGGAGCAAAACAAATTGATAATACCAATGTCGTTTCACCGGTGCAACTCTACCTTGATTTGATAGGGTACAAGGGAAGGGGAGAGGAAGCCGCTCAAGCTATTTGGGAAAGGATACTGAAATTCAATGTTGACTAAAAAAGATTACTCAAGCGACGCAGTGGCGGCCGCTCATTCTGCTCTCATTGAGGTGATGCATATTCTTGGTTCGTATCGTGACAGATTGGTTATCATTGGTGGATGGGTGCCGGGTTTATTGATTTCCGACAAGAACCATCCGCATATTGGAAGTACCGATGTTGATGTTGCAATTGACCACAAGAATATCAGTGAGAAAGAATACGCCACCATCAAACAGTTACTCCTTAAGGGCGGCTACCGTGAAGGTTCACAGCCGTATGTTTATTTGAAAAGCGTTACAGTGAATGGAACCGCTTACGAAGTTCAGATAGATATTCTTGCCGGTGAATACGAAGGAACAACCAAGAAACACCGGCATCAGAAAATACAGGACGGCCACGCACGAAAGGCGAGGGGTTGTGACATGGCTTTCACAAAACCTGTGGTCAAAGTGCTGAGTGGCAATTTACCTGATGGAAGCAAAGATTCCGTTGAAATCAATATTTCCGCAGTGATACCATTTCTTTCAATGAAAGGAATGGCTCTAAACGACAGGCTCAAAGAAAAGGATGCCTGGGATGTTTACTATTGCGTGAAGAATTATCCCGGTGGCATTGAAGCGCTGGTGCGGGAATTTGAGCCCTACAGAGATTCCAAGTTGATTGCTGAAGGGTTAACGAAGATTGCCAAGAAATTCGAATCAGTGAACCACACCGGGCCGACTCATGTTGCGGCATTTGAAGAAATCGCAAATGTTGAAGATATTGAAATGATAAAACAGGACGCTTTTCAGCAGGTGAGTGCTTTCCTGAATAAAATAGGGATTATTTAGGAACCCACAAAAACACGGGCTCTTGCAACCATGCAATAAGTTCTTGCAACCATAGCTAAACCGCAAATAAGAAGCACCATTTAAGCCTGTTTTATTCCCTTTATCTTCTGGTACAGTAATTGCAATGTCTGTTCAGCATGAACACACTTGCACTTACTTCCTGGAACAACAATGTTTCTCCGCTATTCGACTCGGCCACTACATTGGCTGTTTATAAAGTCAAAGAAGCGCCGGTAAATCATGATTTATCCAATAAAACCCTTCTAGACAAAATCATTCTATTAAATGCGCTTGGTGCGTCCGTCCTGATATGTGGTGCCATATCCGGATTTTCCATGAGTCTCTTATTACAGCACAAAATCACTGTTGTTCCATGGATACGGGGGCCGATAAACGAAGTTCTTGCGGCCTACAAAGACGGCACACTTTCCACCATGCGTTGTTATTGTCTTCCTGGTTGTGGCTTCCGAGGGCACGGAAAATTTCACGGGAAAGGCTCGGGAGGGCCATTTTGCAGGCACAACTCAACTCAAACAAGGAATAATGTATGAAAATTGCAGTTACCTCAGTCGGAGCCGGACCGGACTCGCTGCTCGATAGTCGTTTTGGACGAACCGCGTGGTTCGTTATTCATGATACTGAAACAGGAGCGTTTGAGTCACTAGAAAATCAACAGAACCTGACATTGCCTCAAGGAGCGGGAATACAATCCGCAGCAGCTGTTGTGAATGCCGGATGTGGTGTGCTTATTAGCAATCACTGTGGTCCTAAAGCGTTCGATGTGCTTAAAAAGGGAGGCATTCGAGTATATCTGGCAGCGGATGGCACAGTTAAGGAGTGTATCATAAAACATAAAAACGGATTTCTTCGTGAATTATTTAGCGCGGATGTCGAAGGACACTGGTAATACAATCAATTTATAAGGAGCAGTTAAATGAAAATCGCGTTACCTACAGCAGGTGGACAACTCTGTATGCATTTTGGTCATTGTGAAAAGTTTGTAATCATGGATGTGGATGATACAACAAAAGCAATTATAAGCAGTATTGAAGCCGTTCCACCACCTCATGAGCCAGGCGTGCTGCCTAAATGGCTCTATGAGCATAAAGTCAATACTATCATTGCGGGTGGGATGGGAATGAGGGCACAGCAGTTTTTTAAGGAATACAACATTCAGGTTGTTGTAGGCGCTGCAGGCGGTGAACCTAAAGCGTTGGTAAACGATTGGTTTAATGGAACATTGACCGTTGGTACCAATGTTTGTGACCACTAATAAAAGTAAACACAAGAATTTAAGAGGAGGCTATTATGCCATGTGGAGATAGAACGGGACCCGAGGGTAAAGGGCCTATGACCGGACGAAAAGCGGGTTTATGTACGAGAAATTCTACACCCGGAACGATGAGACTCGCTCAGGGCAATGGATATGGAGTTGGCAGAGGCTTAGGGCGTGGCCGTGGCAAGGGTTTGGGTCTTGGAATGGCCTTTCGGCATGGCCAACAGGATATCAGTAAACGGCTTTCAGCTCTCGAACAAAAATGACCATTGCTATTGCCAGTGGAAAAGGCGGGACGGGAAAGACAACAATCGCAGTAAATCTTGCATGGTGGCTATCTCGTCAAGGGATGGCTGTCCGTTACCTCGATTGTGATGTCGAGGAGCCGAACGGCCATCTGTTTCTTTTGCCACAACTGGAAAACCTCAATACTGCCTCCATTCCTGTTCCTGTCGTTGATGAAATCTTGTGTGACGGTTGCGGTGAATGTGTCCGCGCTTGTGAATATAAGGCACTGGTTCGTCTTGGCAAAACGGTTCTTGTCTTTGAAGAGCTTTGCCACGGTTGCGGAGGTTGCTTGGTTGTTTGTCCAAGTCATGCTATAACAGAAAAAGGGCATGTTATCGGAATGGTTGAATGTGGCCAGTCCAATGAAATAGAATTCATCAGCGGTCGCCTTAATATCGGCGAACCCATGAGTCCACCTCTCATTAGACAGGTGCTTACCCATGCTAAAAACGACAGAATTAATGTCGTTGATGCTCCGCCGGGAACATCTTGTCCGGTCATTGCAGCTGTTCGAAAGGCGGACTTCGTTCTTTTAGTTACAGAGCCCACACCATTCGGTTTGCACGACCTTGGGTTGGCTCTAAATATGATTCATGAACTTAAGTTGCCCCACGCTGTTGTAGTTAACAGAGCGGTTCCTACTGTTATGAGTGCAAGAGAGTATTGCGAAGAACAGAAGGTTGATATATTCGCAGAAATCCCCGATGACCGTAGAATTGCCGAAGCGTATTCTACCGGTGATATATTCTGTCGCACTTTGCCCGTACACGAACGGTATTTTAAGGCTATCTGGTCCGGTATAGAAAAGCGGCTATGCCAATGAAAGAAATAGTTATCATAAGCGGCAAAGGTGGCACCGGAAAAACCAGTGTGGCGGCCTCATTCGCCTCGCTTGCAGCAGGTCGTGGGGTTATCGTCGATTGTGATGTTGATGCCGCAGACCTTCATCTGATATTGCACCCTGAAATAGTGGAAACCAACCTATTTCGAAGCGGACATAAAGCTGTTATCCTTACGGATAAATGTACGGAGTGTGGTCGTTGTCTCGCATTTTGCCGGTTTGGTGCCATTGCAAAAACAACAGATTTGAATAACCAGCCCTCGTACCAAGTCGATCCTATTTCTTGCGAAGGCTGTGGGGTTTGCGTCAGAGTCTGCCCTACAAAGTCAATCAGCTTTCCTGAGAATCTCTGTGGTGAGTGGTATGTTTCATTGACCAGATTTGGAACCTTGGTACATGCGATACTTGCCACAGGAGCGGAAAACTCTGGACGATTGGTGACTATTTTGCGGCAGAAAGCCAAGCAGTTAGCTGAAACCGCAAAGCTTGATTATGTTATTATTGACGGCTCGCCGGGAATCGGCTGCCCGGTTATTGCTTCACTTACCGGAGCTACTGTAGCTCTTATTGTGACGGAGCCAACAGTTTCAGGGGCACACGATTTTCAACGAATCGCTGAACTTACTCGTAAGCTCAAAGTACCTGCTATGGTTTGTGTTAACAAATGGGATATCAATCCAAAAAAGGCGGGTGAAATCCGTCTACATGCCGAAACTGCAGGCATTGCAAGCGCCGGTAACATCCGTTATGACAGCGCTGTTACGGATGCACAACGGGCTGGGGTTTCGGTAATTGAATACAAGGATAACGACCTTGCCGGAGATTTTAGAGCCGTCTGGCAGGCAATGGAGTTGTTTACAGAAAAAGGAGAGAATAAATGAATGTTGTTGTATTAGGAGCAAGTGACAAGACAGACCGTTACAGTTATAAGGCAGTTAAAATGTTGGCAGACAAGGGACACAAGCCGCTTCCCATACACCCTGTCCTGAAGAATATTGAAGGATTACCAGTGTATGCACGCATTCAAGAAATAACCGAACCCATCCATACAATAACGATTTATGTTTCAGCAGAAAACTCAATCAAAATGAGTTCTGATTTATTGGTCAGTGGAGCCACACGAGTTATCTTTAATCCTGGATCGGAAAACCCGGTATTGGCCGCTCAACTACAAAAAAAGGGCATAGAGGTTCTTGAAGCATGTACACTTGTCATGCTTTCAACAGGACAATTTTAATTATCTATTAGCACTAGAAATGTTGAAGACAAAGGAAGACACAATGACACAAACAATGCAAGACAAGAAAAACTCCTTAACACTTATTCTTTCACAAGACCGTATGGGTCATGGGGATGATGTTCTGGGTTCCATTCTCATCAAGAAGTTCCTGAAGACCTTCGGAGATATCGCTCCGGTTCCTTCGTATGTGTTGCTATATAATTCAGGAGTGAAACTGGCAACTGAAGGTTCGGAAGTCCTTGGAGAGTTGAAAGTGCTGGAAAGCAAAGGGGCAACAGTTCTAAATTGCGGAACCTGTCTTGACCATTTTAATTCCAAAGACCAGTTGCGAGTTGGAAGTGTTTCGACCATGCATGAAATTGTTGGCATAATGGCTGGCACAGCGCGAACGGTACAAATTTGAAGGTGGAGAAAAGATATGGCAATAACTGTTATTCAGGCTCGCTGTCCGCAGAACCACCACTGTCCTGCAATGGCGGTTTGTCCTAAAGATGCTCTTTCACAAGTTGGATACAGGGCCCCCGTTGTCGATACAGAGAAATGTATTGATTGCGGTAAGTGTGTTAAGGTTTGCCCAATGGGCGCATTAATCACTGCATAGCATCTGACTATCTCAAGTCTGAGAAGCATCCGTTTTCAAGCCGGAAAGCGGTTTTCCCTGTTGCAAAGAGCGAGGCATGGTGTGTTACCAGAATAACAATACGCCCTTTCCCGGCCTCTTCCTGTAGTGCTTCAGACACTATCTCAAGGTTTTCCGGATCAAGATTGCCTGTTGGCTCATCAGCCAAAATAAGAGCAGGGTCTTTAATGAGCGCCCGTATAAGCGCCACGCGCTGTTGTTCACCTACACTTAATTCACCTGGTAAATGGTTTAACCGGTGGCTCATTCTAAACCGTTCGAGTAGTGAATGTAGCAGCTCAGTATTATCCCGCACATTTTCACCGATATGCAGTGGCAATGTGATGTTTTGGCGAACGGTCAGATAGGGCAGTAGATAGAATTTCTGAAAAATAAAACCGACATGACGATTTCTGAAGTGGCGCAGCTCTCTTCCTTTCATGGAATACAGGTCACGCCCATTGAACTTCACAGAACCGGATGACGGTTGCATCATGCCGCCAAGCATAAGAAGCAGAGTCGTTTTACCACTTCCGCTAGAACCATGAATTACCGTCATGGTTCCTTCATTAAAGCTGGCATTAAGTCCAGATACTGCGGCAATCGTCAGTTTGTCTTTATAATAATTGCGGGTTAAATTCTCAATTGATAATGCGTTCATTTATTCCTCCATAAGAATGTCACTTGGGGCAGAGCGTAATAAACCAAGCAGTGGAACACTTTCAGCCACCAGAGCGGTGACCAGGGTAACAGCCGCAATTAGCGGGAAGTCTGCCCACTGGAAAGAGACGGCAGCGGTTTCTGTAACCAGGAAGCCGGAGGTCCAATGAACGGCAAGGGCAGAACCCAGAAGAAACCCACTGAATGATGCAAGCAGCGACAGAATACCGATTTTAATCAGGTATAATGATAGAATGTATCCATAACCCGCTCCCATGGAAGCAAGTATGCCGGTTTCCTTCCGCCGTTCCGCAATTTCCTGACTGCCGGAAATAACGATAATCATAAGTGTGACCACTAGAATAAGGCCAAGCAGATAATAAAGCGTTTTATCCGTTGTCTGC
This sequence comes from Fibrobacterota bacterium, assembly GCA_016788315.1. GTDB lineage: Bacteria > Fibrobacterota > OXYB2-FULL-49-7 > OXYB2-FULL-49-7 > JAEUSG01 > JAEUSG01. Next base: position 17,245 of record JAEUSG010000003.1, read on the forward strand.
CTTGCTAATGCGCGACCCTGTATTAGGTTGCTTTTGGCCACCATCGTCATTTCAGGCACCAGTTGCTTAAGAAACAACCGTTCCCGTTCTATGGATTTATCGACATCATTGCTGTGTTGGCAGAGAAAAGCCAGGATATAGTGAATACGGCCTTGCTGTCCTGTCAGAGCCTGAACGGTTTTAAGAGGTAGATACACTCGATAATCATCCATGTCCCCCATTTCTTTTGCCACGGATTCGACCGTATAAGGTGTACCTTTCAAAAGAAGCGTAGTTCCTTTGGAGCATCCAAGCTGTTGTGCAGCCATGCAACCAAGTCGTACCGTACCTTCCGGCACTGGCCGTATCATGTTGCCTTTTTCAGCGCTTTCGTCTGCTCGCTGAACCGGTTCAATGCCGGTAAGCAAATACGATTTGCCTTTAAGCTCAATACGCGATTGCAGGACACCGACAAAATACCTGGAGGCCAGTTTACCATGTCCAGCAAGAAACGCCGTAACTTCCTCAGAAGCTGTCGTCTGTTTATCCGTGCACCAATACAAATCAAGCGGGTTCGTGGAATCAGGCAGAATAATAAGATTATGGCCAAGCCTTTTTACAATGAGCTGCATGGAACGGTTGGTGTAACGAGAGGTGTTGCTGATATACACATAAAGCGACACGGAAGCTGTCAGCGCAAGGAAGAGTAATATAGTGACAAACCTTTTGTGGATGGCTTGTCGTAATACAAGGCTTAGTCTCATAGAGCTCCTTTGATAAATATCTTAATGCTGCTTCCAGCCTTAACAAACCGGCTTTTATGGATATAGGAATCATCGATAATTTTAAAAGCCTTTGCCCCCGTACAATGGCACGGCATCATTTTATCTACTCCGCAATCTTGCAATGTTGTGACTGTTTTCCGGATATCTGCTGCGTCCATATCCTTTAAATGAAGGCCTCCCAAAAGAACAGCAATTCGTTCCTTTGGGAACCGCTTTTCTACCGTTGTCAAAATATCAACTGCACCAATGTGCGCACACCCTGTAATAATTACGAGACCCTTTGTAGAAGAAAGCACTAAGGCTCGTTCGGGCATTGGTTTTCCCTTATATAGCCCTCGCATTTCAGGAGTCATAAATACGCCTGGTTGCAGTTTTCGCCAGCCTTTTACGGCAACGGGGATACCACCATTCTTGCGGACTTTATTTGCCAGAAGTTTCCCGCTACCAGGACACAGATAGACACTAATACCCGGATGGTTTTCTAGCAAACCCCACAAACCATCGGTATGGTCCCAATGGTTGTGAGATAGAATAACTTGTCGTATTTTACTTAAATCAACTTTTAGTTTTGCCGCATTGTATGCAAGTATTTTAAAGTCCGCACCTGTATCAAACAAAATCTCATCATTGATAAGGCAAGAAAACCCCCAGGCTGCTTTAAACCTGGGACTAATGCGACGGTTATCGTACAATATTTGCATGCGCACTATGGGGGTTTATTCTTATTTCTTTAAAATGGTGCTTAGAACCTTTTCTTTATCTAACTTCTTGGTACAGAAAAACCAATCATGACAGGTCATATCTGTTTTGCCATCCATCCGCTCTTTAGCTACACCGCAGGAACCGGCTGTTGGCACAATAACATCGTCACCGGGCTGCCAGTCTGCTGGAGTAGCGATTGAGAACGCATCGGCGGTCTGTAACGCAACTACAACTCTGTAAAGTTCAGCGAAGTTTCTTCCCAGACTGAGAGGGTAGTAAATGATTGTCCGAATAACCCCTTTCGGATCAATTACGAAAACTGCGCGAACCGCTTTTGTAGAGCTTTCCCCAGGTTGGAGCATTCCATATTTCTTTGCCACATTCATTGTTATGTCTTCTATAAGAGGAAATTTGACTTCTACATCTTTCATGCCCTTGTATTCTATCTTTTCCTTGATAGTGCGAAGCCATGCAATATGGCTGTAAAGGCCATCGATGGAAAGGCCAATCAATTTACAATTTGCTTTGTTGAACTGGCTTTCAAGTGTGGCAAAGGTCATGAATTCGGAAGTGCAAACGGGTGTAAAGTCAGCGGGATGGCTGAAAAGGATAACCCAGCTTCCTTTGTAATCCTCAGGAAAGTTGATTTCTCCTTGAGTGGTTACTGCCTTGAACACAGGCGCAGGGTCACCAATACGAGGCATAACAGCGGCTTCAACAGTTTGATTTTCCATGAAACGGACTCCTTTAAGTTTAATTAATTAAAATTGTGATCTTACTTTTCTCGAGCAAAAGGCCACGCCATAATTCCGCCTTCCATAACTCTTACATTCGTCCAGCCCAACGCCTTTAGAGCGCAAGCGGCTTCATAGCCTCGCAATGATATTTTGCACAAACAAATAATTTGCGCATTCTTGTCCGTGGGAAGTTCACCAAGCCTTTTCCGTAGTGCTCCAAGAGGAATCAATTTCTCCCCAATGCCGAGGCGCATTGTCTCATATTCATCAGGGCCACGAGCATCCAGAATGAACAATGGCTCTTTTGCGGTAATCTTCTGTTGTACTTCACTAGCAGAGATACCTCTCATAAATCCACGCAATTTGTTTTGCATGATGTGAGCGGTTGCAATGGAATGGTCAATGGCCAAAGAAAATGGTGGAGCGTATGGCAAATCCGCATTTGTCATATCATCCACTGTGAGTTTGCCTTTTAAGGCCATTGCCCAAATAGCAATCTGTTTGCTGACATCACCAGGGCCAACACATTGTGCACCCAATATTTTACCGTCTGCTTTATTAACTACCAGTTTGGTCACCAGAAGCTTGCCATTCATAAAACCTGGTTTATCAGGGCTTGCGTTAATAACGGTTTCCACATTAAAACCTGCAATTTTAGCGGCCTTTTCAGACAGTCCGGTTGAGCCTGCTGAAAAATCAAAAACCTTACAGATACCGGTCTGAAATGTTCCCGGGAAAGAGGCCTTATTATCGAGAATAGCATTCTCTCCGGCAACTCTGCCTTGAAGATTCGCAAGGTCGCCGTATGGAGCAAAGACTTTTGTACCTGTAACTAAATTAACGGTTTCAATACAATCACCAACCGCATATATATCAGGGTCGGAAGTTTGCATATGAGAGTCCACCGCGATGCCGCCAGCGACACCTACAACGAGTCCGGCTTCACGAGCCAGGTTGATATTAGGAGTCACACCAATGGCCACAACCGCCAGTTCACAGGGGATTTCTTCGCCACTTTTCAATTTGATGCCGGTCAGTTCGCCGTTTGTACCTATAAATTCAATCAGACCATTATCTGTGATGACTCTGGCTTTCTTACTTTTAACATGATTCTCAACCAGCTTTGCCATTTCAATGTCCAGAAACATCAAGAGCTGCGGCAATAATTCAATAACTGTAATTTCAATGCCTGCCAATTGCAGTGCTTCGCAGGTTTCTATTCCTATAAGGCCGCCTCCAATAACTACTGCTCTCTTTACCTTTTTATCATCCCTGATTTTGCGCAGAAAGTCAGCATCTTGCATGGTTTGAAGGGAGGTGATGCCCTTCAGGTTTGCGCCGGGAACCGCAGGGAGTCTTGGCGTTGAGCCTGTTGCCACTATGAGTTTATCGTAGGTTATAGATTCCCTTTCACGAGTGCTTAAATTCACACATATAACGGATTTGGTCGCTCTGTCTATAGCTGTAACCTCTGTATTGACTTTTGCAATAATGCCTTTTGCATTAAAGAAGAACTTCGGATCACGGACAACCCCTGCAGGGCTGCAAAGTAGTTGATTCCGGTCGTCAAAGAAACCGCCAACATAGTACGGGTAGCCACAAGAGGCCATGGAAAGGTCGGTAGATTTCTGAATGATGGTAATTTCTGCGTTCTCATCGAGACGACGCGCTCGGGATGCTGCTTTGGGGCCTGCGGCAGACCCGCCAATAACAACAATTTTCTTATTCATTTAGTGTCCTTTTCATCAGTAGATTCAAACCATTGATGAGTTTTATGTTTTAGAGCCAGGTCTTTAACTATCAGCGTGGTAACAGGAGCTCGTGATTTCTGATTAAACAGGATATCGTGACCAAGACAAAGCCCTAAAACAATGTTAAGTTCTGTTTCATGAGAAGCGAGTGTTTTCGCTTGTCCTGCTGGGTTGCAGCACGCTCCAGTCTTATTCGTTTTAAGGAGGGCATTCTTTGGTATTTGCCCGCATTTGCAGTTGACATCAAACACCTCGAAGTCAGCAGACAGAAATGATTTTAATTTATCCGCTTCCTTCTGGAGGCCGATGCAATTAGCAATACCGATGCGCTTAATACCGGCTTTCAGTGCGTAATTTCTTATTTCCTCTACCCGGTTCTTTCCTGGCAGACGGCTCTCTTCTGCAAGACTCATGATCTCAAGATCATTGCCGTCATATAATGAATCAATATCATTTTGCATATTCGTTCCTAAAATTTAAATTGATTCGTGGTATCTTTTAGGGTATTCGCAAGATTAGAAAGCACTCTTGCGCTCTCGGTGATTGTCGAAAGTTCACCAGCAGTACCTGAAACAGAAGAATTAACTTCTCGAATATTAGAAGAGATAATTGTGAGCCCTTTTGCAGATGCGATAACATTTTTAGCGATATTTGAAACGGATTGATTTGCTCTGTGAATGTTTTTCGATAACTCATTTACAGTCGAGCTTTGCTCTTCAACTGCACTGACAATTGTTGAGGAAATCATATTGATTTCTTCAATAAGCATGGTGATGTTGCTAATAGCTGAAGCCGCATCTTTAACACTTTTCTGCACATGATCAATGTTTGTCTGAATCTCAACGGTTGCCTCTGCTGTTTGGTTAGCTAGGCTCTTTACTTCTCCAGCAACCACTGCAAATCCCTTTCCTGCTGCACCGGCGCTAGCCGCTTCAATTGTTGCATTCAGGGCAAGAAGGTTGGTCTGAAATGCAATCTTTCGTATAACTTCCATGACTCTGCCTATTTGCAAGGCTGCGGTATTCAGACTATCCATAATTGTTTTGGTTTGTTCGGCTGCTGTTTGTGCCTCCACGCTCTTTTTAGATTCAACCTGACAGTTTTTAGCTACTTCGTTAATGGAGGCACTCATCTCCTCTATAGCAACGGATACAGAATGAACTTCGGTAGCTGTCTCCTCTGCTGCCTTAGAAATACTTTGCATGGAAGCTGTGGCGTGTTCAGTAATGATTGTAACTTCACTCGTCTTTCTGGCAGAACTATCTGCCATTATTGAGATTTTATCTGTTGTCCTAATCAGTGTTGATGAGTTTTCAGAAAGAGAAAAAGCACCGTCTTTTATTCCAGAGATTATCTTTCGTAAATGAATAATCATATCATCAATGCTTTTCTGAAGAACCCCGATTTCGTCTCTCCGAATAATATCACGCAAATGGTTTTGTTGTGTAAGATTACCTTTTGAAACTTGCGTGGAAAGGATGGCCGCATTTGCCAGTGGTGTCGTTAGCAAAATCTTGAATATCGGTATGGAAACAATCAGAATGATAAGGAAAATGGCCAGACCTATGATGATTCCGTAAGCCAGAAATCTATTGGTCAATAGGCGAATTATTGAAATATCTTTGCCAATAAACAGCATCCCTTGTGTTTTATTCTCAACATTTCTTATGGGTAGATAACCGGCAAAATAGGCGTTTCCCTGTATCATTGTTTCACCAAAGAATGGTTGTTCTCTGACAAGAACTTGTTCCTTTATATGAGCATCTGTCAATTTTGAACCAATAATTCTATCAGAATCCTTCTTTATGGTTGTTGCAATTCGTTCGTCTTTAAAAAAAACAGTAAAGTCACAATTGTAGGTTCGCTGAAGGCGGTCAACAAAACTATTGTTTGATAAAACATAGCCAAGTGAAACGGCACCGATAATTTTCCCGTCTGCATCGCGAAGAGGAGTTCCTGCTCTTATGGAGAACTTAACGACTTTACCTTCCTCAATACCCACCGACCTCTGACCAGAGAGTGCCAGCTGAATGTTCTTTTGGTTGTTAATCAAATCACCGGACTTTTCTGGATCATGTGCTCTTACAAAAACACGGCCATCCGTATCAGTAATAACCATATAGTCTAGACCAAAGGATTTCAAAGCGTTTTGCCCTATATGAACTGCTGCGTTATGGTCCCTGTTCTTAAAGGCATTAGCCAGTCGGGCAGAAGATTCAAACCAGGCCGTTGCTTCAAATGCCTGCTGCTCTATTTCTTTCAGTTGAATTTGAACAGTTGTAGCAGTTTGACTCAACTCCTTCTGATAATACCTGATCAGAATATTTTCAATAATGCTATTTGAAAAAACCAGCATAGAAACAATAACAAGGAATGCAAAGACGGTAAATAGAAGAGGGAGTTTTCTCGATAGTGGCGTGTCTAAAAACCATCGTTTTATATTACCAACTACTTTATTAATCATAATAAGCCCCCTTTTCAAAGTTCACAACATTGTTGCCATTGCTCTGAATACACCAGAGGCAACGCTATCTGGCGCAGCCTCAACAATAGGTCTTCCGTTGTCAGCGAAGGGAACTATAGAAGGTTCAATAGGAATGCGGCCAAGAAAGCTTTCGCCTGTTTCATCGGCCATTTCTTTGCCGCCATGAATGCCAAAGATATCTGTCTGTGTCTTACAGTGCGGGCAAACAAAGCCGCTCATATTCTCTATGATGCCAAAAATAGGAAGCGACAGTTTCTTGCAAAAGTCGATGGATTTCCTTACATCCGCCGTTGCCACCGCTTGGGGTGTTGTGACTATGATGGCAGCATCCGGCTTGGCAGTCTGTGCCACCGAAAGCGGTTCATCGCCGGTTCCAGGAGGACAATCAATTATAAGATAGTCAAGCTCGCCCCAGGTTGTGTGGCCAATAAATTGAGCAATAACAGAATGTTTAAGCGGCCCTCTCCATATAACGGAATCATCCAGATTGTGAAGGAAGAACTGGCTGGACAATATCTTTAAAAGACCATTCTGCGTTTCTGCCGGAACAAAAGAGGTTTCATTGCCGTCACTGATATAATTGACTGTTCCGGTCATAGTGGGTATAGAAGGCCCGTGAAGGTCACAATCCAAGAGCCCAACACGCTTTCCAAGGGCCGTGAGTGCATAGGCCAGGTTCACAGCCACTGTACTCTTACCCACGCCGCCTTTACCCGACAGAACGATATACTTTTTTCCAATATGGCTCAGTGTTTCTTCAAGCCGTTTTACATCTGCACCTGCATGACTCATAATTGGTGGCCTTTCTTAAGTTATTTAACCCATTCCAAAGGTGTTGGTTCATAGAGCATCAAGTGTCCGTTGTCGCTGTTCTCACCAGCCATCAGTGTTCCGTCCTTAAGGAGAATAAAATCCTCCAATTGATAGGGTATCCATTTGTTGGAAGTCTCTTTAAAATAGACCTTGAACTCAGGAAAACATTTGTGTTCGCATGTTGTCGTATTAAAAGCAAAGAGCCTGGAACCGCTCTTCTCAGAGCCACTGAAGCCGTACAGAGTACCGTCCTTTTCAACAAGACTTCTGATGTGTCCGGTTCTGCTGGTTATTCCAAAAGGCTTAACAGCTCCGGACTTTGGAATAAATTCAAACAGTTTACCATCCAGAAAAGTACCGCCGAAAATACGCCCGGAAGCTGTTTTTGTCCATGCGGTAACTGCATCATAATCCTGTCCTTCTCCTTCTGTTGGTATGGATGAAGACAATATGATTAGTTTTTTTGTCGCTGGATTGTACTGGAACAGCTTGCCGTGAGGCGCAGAACCATACAGACAGCCAGAGTCATCAAGAACAAGCGCAGAGGCAGGCTTACCAATATAGAGATTACGCCATACTTCAACCCCACCCAGGGAACCAAGGGAATCAATCTTTTTAGTGGTAGTGTTTAAAGTAAAAACTATGAGTCCAGGACTTGTCATGCCGTAAACTATGCTCTTTTTTCTGTCGCCTATAAGCGCAACGATTCCTTCTCCTTTGAATGGTATTCCCAAATCAACCATAACAGGATATTGAGGCTCAGGTTTTAAGGAAAAGAGGTGACCGCCTTTATAAGAGCCATCTTCAACAACGGCCTTGTCCATATAGTCAACTGTGCGAAAATTTGTTGTAGAGCCATAGAGCAGGCCATCAGAGGCGGAGACAAGTGCACTAACGCACTTTTCTCCAACAATGGTTTTTGATAGTGGCCAATAGTTTCCTGTAGGAATGCTTTTTTTAACCGGGTCATATGCAATAATCCATGGGGTTGTCCCCTTAATAACACGAGTTCCCGCATATACAAAGCCATTATCTGCCTGTGCGATGCAGGAAACTCCGCATTCGCCTTGCGGGACTTGATGAACGAATGCTTTTCCCTGGGTTGGTTCTCCAAAGAGAAAAGTTGTGAAGCCGGGAACAGGCTTACTTTTTGCAGAAAGTGTTGCTGCGATTAGGAAAATTATTCCAATGATTATGTTTTTCATGGTGTGCTCCTAGAGGGACTTTGCGGGTATTTTAATTAAAAAGACGCGTGCCTTGACATCTTTAGGAAGGGCGTAATCTGAAGCATCCCAGAAACCGCAGATATAGATATTGCCTTTTTTGTCTGCTACAGGATGGCCATAGGCTTGATGAATGTGGGAGTCAACTTCAATTCGCTTTACTTCCTTCTTTTCCTTAAGGTCGTAAATTGTTATAAAACGGAAGCGCTCTTTGAGGGGAACCTCTTCAACGGCTGTGCACAGAGCCACCAGCTTGTCGCCTACAATATTAATATTGCGACACATCACTTTCTTTTCCGTGAATAAGAATCCTAATTCTTCCACCTTTCCAGTGCCAAGACTGTCCGGTGTATATCGTGAGAGCTGGCCGGAATAAGCATTGTAACCTATGACATAAGCATTGTCCGGGCCATAAACCACTTGCGAAGAACCTGTATTTGGAGCACCGAAGGGTGATGCATCGAGATATTCCAGGGAATCCTTGCGTGCATTATAGCGGACAAGGCTGCCTGTTTCCGTTGCACCATAAACATTGTACCACTTATCTAGAAAGAGCGTCCTGACAACATTGGAACCATTGATCCGTCCAAGGTCCGTCAGTTCATCTTTGGCTATTTGATAGCGGTACAGATTGCATGTTGGTGAAACCGTAAAGTAAAGCGCACCATTCTTCTGGTCTAATACAAGGGATTTTGTACCGCCAAAACGATTTGCAAGTCCAAGGTTGCGGACTTCTTTGGTTTTAGGGTCAAGAGAAATAAGAAAACCACCTGCATATCCTTCGTCAAAATGGCCGTAGAGCGCTCCTTCGGATTCGTCGCCTGCATCCGTTCCGTAATAGACCAACCCATTTTTCTGATACTGTAATAGCGGTGTATGTACCTTCGGTTGCCTTTGCGCATGAAAGCGGTTGTGCAACAATGCTTTCATTGAGCCAGCAAAGTAGAGCTTATCGTTTCCTGTGTCGTACTCATAAAGTGCTGCATCTGTGATATGGTCACAAACAATGGCATAAACCTGGCCTTCCCGCGTTATGCCAATACTTCCCCAAGCTGAATTTGGATGGCTGAAACCCTCGCCAAGCGGTATGTATGTAATACCTGCATTGGTGAATGAGTTGTTGGGAATGTTTTTGTAATAGGGATTTTGATTGGTTGCAGACCAAAGGGGGATTGCAACAATCAGAGCTAAGAACTTCAGCAAGCGAATCATGGACGCTCTCCTTGTAATTAAATGACAGCTTCGACAATAGAATAGGTAATCATAGAACAATCAAAAAACATGCCATCCAAAACATGCTGAATTTCACTATAAGTTGCATCGCATATTGCAGTGGTGCAATATTATATTGCAATTATTGCAATATCGAAGAATGGTGATTGCAATAAAAGGCGTTTTTTAACCAAAAAAGGTGTTCCTTTATATGGAACAGTTGTTGATATGGATTCATTAAATACCATGCAACCCGACTCAACCTCTTATGAAACCATTCTGGCCTCTATTGCCGACGGCGTTTTTACAGTTGATGATAATTGGAATATTACCACTTTCAACAAATCCGCCGAGCGGATTACCGGTATTCGAAAAAGTGACGCCCTGGGGCAGAAGTGCTGGGAGGTTTTTCATGCCGATATCTGTGAAGAGGATTGTGCGCTTAAAAAGACCATGAAGACTGGCCGTCCATGCGCTAATAGAACCATACAAATCATTAATAATGCTGGCAAAAGGGTTCCGGTCAGTATTTCAACGGCTGTGCTCAAAGATGAAAATGGCAAGATAACCGGCGGTGTTGAAACCTTCCGTGATTTGAGCGCTATAGAAACCCTGCGCAAAGAGATAACCGATAAACACACCTTTTCTGACATTGTCACTGCGGATCATCGGATGCTAAAAATATTTGACATGCTGCCTCCTGTTTCCGAAAGCGACTCACCTGTGCTAATTCTCGGCGAATCAGGTACTGGTAAAGAACTCCTTGCCAAAGCTATTCACCAGCTCAGCCGACGAAACAAAGGCCCGTTTATTGCAGTCAACTGTAGCGCACTTCCGGACGCGCTCATGGAATCAGAATTATTTGGCTATAAAAAGGGTGCGTTTACTGATGCCAAACAGGACAAGCTCGGTCGGTTCGACCTAGCTAAAGGCGGAACACTTTTTCTAGACGAAATCGGTGACATATCAAAAGCCCTGCAAGTAAAGCTGTTGCGTGTTTTGCAGGAAAAGGTTTTTGAGCCTCTTGGCTGTATTGAGCCCGTAAAGTCGGATGTTCGCATAATAACAGCGACCAATCGTAACTTATCAGAGATGGCCAAAACCGGCGCTTTCCGCAAGGATCTCTTCTACCGTATTCATGTCATGCCATTTTTTATGCCCCCACTTCGTGAGCGCAAAAATGACATACCTCTATTAGTCAACCATTTCATTGAGCGCTATAATCATCTTTATGGCAAGCAGATTACCGGCATGACCGACGAAACTATGGCTGTTATCATGGCACATGATTTCCCCGGTAATGTCCGTGAACTTGAAAACATTCTGCAACACGCGTTTATTGTTTCTTTGTCAGGACGACTGGAGAAAAAACATTTACCGGCATACCTTGAAACGGCTACAAGGTCAACGGAACTAAACCAAAGTTCAGATTATTCGAAATCAATAGAGGCGTACGAAGCTGACAAAATTAAGACGGCTCTTGAAGACAATCGTTTCAACCGTAATAGAACAGCACAAGCCTTAGGTATTCATCCAGCGACACTCTGGCGGAAAATGAAAAGGCTAAATATTATTTAACAGCTCTGTAAAAAGTCGCCCTCGATACCTTCAGAACCCCGCAAATTTCCCGGATAGTATTCTTCTTGTCCTTCCACATCGTCCGGGCCATTCGGATTTCCTTTTCCCCAAGTCGCCGAGGGCGGCCGCCCTGTCTTCCCCTTGCCCTGGCCGCTTTAAGCCCGGCCATAGTCCTTTCCCGTATAATATCCCGCTCAAACTCTGCCAGTGCGCCGAACATGTGGAAAATCAATTTCCCGCCGCTTGTGGTGGTGTCTATGCGCTCCTGAAGACTTTTAAGGCCTATTCCGTCATCATCGAGTTTCCGGACAGTCTCAATGAGCTGCCTGAGTGACCGCCCGAGCCTGTCCAGCTTCCAAACTACAATACAATCCCCTTTTCGGGCGTATTCCATGGCCTCCAGAAGACCTTTCCGGTCTTCTTTCACACCGCTGGCCGTGTCCCGGAACACCTTTTTACATCCAGCCGCCTTTAAAGCGTCATCTTGTAAGGCTAAATGCTGATCCTGTGTTGAAACACGGGCATAACCAATGAGAATACCTTTGTGCATCCAGATTCCTCCTGTCTCATAACTCATCAAATGGGAGGTAAATTGATACCTTGTTTATGAGATGCGTTTTGAAACAGTAATTTAGCTAATATCCGGGGAATTATGAAAGGAAAAAGAAGCGTCTCACAATCGTTCGTATTTGAGACACTTAAAAGGCGACATATTTCTTTAAATTTCTTGATGCAGATCAAGGATTTGTTTGTTCGAAGTAGTTATCTTGCCAAAGTTCTTCACAAATTCTAAAAAGGCTCGAATGAACTTATTATTGCGAATCCAAAAGCTTCCCGAACTATTTCAGAAGAACATGGTCATCTCCATCCCCGTGGCAATGTTTCTTGGGTTTCTACTCGGACTCTTCTTTGAGGTCTCCTGGCTTCAGGTTCTTATCGTGCCGTTTACTTTCCTAATGGTTTATCCTCCCCTCGTCGGAATAAACTTAAAGCAGGTTCTTTCCGGTGGTGATACCCGTCTTCAAATTGCAACGCAGGCAATCAATTTTATTGTCATCCCATTCATTGCCTGGATTCTTGGATTTATTTTCTTTCATGATTTTCCGATGCTGCGGCTGGGTCTTTTTCTCACGGCATTGTTGCCAACAAGTGGTATGACACTGAACTGGACCAATTTCACAAAAGGTAATCTTCCTAGTGCAGTTAAAATGACAGTTGTCGGATTAGTGGCAGGTTCTCTGCTTACCCCATTTTATATCAAGGCAGTCTTTGGGCAAACAATACCCATCCCATTAACAAAGATGCTGGCTCAAATAACAGTTGTTGTCTTTATACCGCTACTTTTAGGTCAGGTTACGCAGAGCATCCTTGTGAAGAAATTTGGCAAACAGCGTTTTGCGGAAAAAATAAAACCGGCTATTGCTCCCTGGGGTATCATAGGAGTCCTCGGTGTTCAATTCGCCGCCATGGCAATAAAAGCAAAGACTCTTCTTGTAGACCCTTTTCTACTCGTCCGTCTTGGTCTTCCCATTTTTATTTTCTTCATAGTTAACTTTGTCCTATCTACACTTCTGGCACGCCTCTTTAAGAATCGCGCTGATGGGATAGCATTCATTTATGGTACAGCATTGCGAAATCTCTCCATTGCACTGGCCATAGCTATGACTGTCTTCGGCAAGAAAGGCGGTGATATCGCCCTTCTTGTCTCATTCGGATTCATCTTTCAGGCGCAAATGGCTGCCTGGCATGCGCGAACTATCAATAAGCTACTGCCCTGAATCTTTATGCAATGCTCTTTTCGTTAATTTTCCTCTAAATAAAGCAATTAAAACAGCAATGAATAGTAATCCCAGCAATGTTCCGATGATTGATGGACCAGCAGCCAAATCTAACCGCATTGCTCCTTCCAGCCCAACTATACAGCCCAAAATACCCGCCATTGCTCCTATAACAAGCCGGGTAAGAGTAGAACCACCGGTAAATGCTGCAACAGAAGCCGGAATGGTAAGAAAAGCAAACACCGGCAAAACACCTGCTACACGCACAGCACCATTTACAATAAGCCCGAACAGAACATAAAACAAAAGGTCCCAACCTAAAATGGATTGACCGTTTGCGGCAGCTGTTTCCGGTGAATCCGTAATTGATAGAAAGCGTTTTCGGAAAAGAATATGAACCGTTGCAAGAAGTGCCGCAATCAGCGCAATGCTCCTTACTTTCGTCCAGTCCGTAGTAAAAAGTGTTCCCATTAACATTTCCCGGACATGCTCTGTTCCTTGTGCACTCTTTTCCAGAAGCAGAAGCGAGAGTGTTATCGCACCAACATAGGTAATTCCAATCAGAGCCTCAATCGGTAATAAATGTTGCCCCTTTCTAAAGAAGGCAAACAGAAGGGCACCGAGCATTGTAAACGCAAGACTCAATAGATATGCACTGTTACCATCCTCGCAAAATCCGAGGGCGAGTGCAACGCTCATGCCAAGTCCCGCCATCTGCGCAAGTGCTAAGTCAACAAAGATAACACCCCGCCGGATCACATGAAAGCCCAGATATGAAAACAGAAGCGACAAAACCAGGGTCAGAACAATAGCAGGGTAAAGAAATGGATAATGTAGAATAATTAACATATTGCTCACTCCTTAACAGAGGATATCTGTTTAATAATAATGTCAAAATGGCGAAGATAGGCTTCCATATCTGTACCGTCACATGAAGGAGCCGCCTTGATAATCGCAAGTCCCGTTTGTTTGGCTAAAAAGTGTGCAGCGTCATCTGAAAAATATGGTTCCTGTATGACAAATTTAATTTTCTCCTTCTGAATAACAGCAACCAGTTTGGCCAAATGATTTCCTGAAGGAGGAATGCCAGGCAGGGGTTCAATATTCATGGGAACCTTTATTCCAAGCCAGTCTGCAAAGTAGGCCCACGAGGAATGATAAGAAAGCATACACCGCCCTGCCCACGGGGCAAGTAACACCTTCCACTGATTCGCAGACGATTTACATTTAACTGCAAAGGCTGTGTTGTTTTTTGAGTATTCCTCGGCGCCAGTAGGGTCTATGGTTGTCAATGCTTGACGAATATTCTCTGCAATAACAATCCCGTTCTCAGGGTTCAGCCAGTAATGCGGGTTTCCGTCGGGGTGAACATCGCCTTTTGAAGCGTCTATTTTGCCGGTAGGTTTTTCGAGTACGGAAATTCCTTTTGAGGCATCGGTAATAAAAAGATGAATGTTCCGGGAGCCGCTGATAATACCGTCAGCCCACCCATCCAAGGCGAGCCCTGACTTGACATACAGCGCAGCACGAGAGACCTTTGCCATGTAGGATGGAAAAACTTCAACGGAATGGGGATTGGCATCCGGTCTGGCAATGGCGATCACTTCCACTCTGGCACCACCAACCGCAGCAGCAATGGAGGCCAGGTCAGTAATCGAAGTTACAATATTTATTTTGGCCACAGAAAATATGGCCATCATGAGAAGCAGTAAAATTGATTTCATAGAATATCTCATTTCGTAATGTTTATTTAGTTTAAAACTGGTGAGCTTTGTGTGGGCCCATGCTGAATAAAACCTGCCCAAAAAGACCGTTGCTTGCGTCTCCATTAACGGGCATGAGTCTTTCATAGGCGAGTCGGAAAAGGGTTGTTTCTTCCAGTAAAGAATAAGAAATAAATGGTTTTATAGCTCGTGTCCATTCCGTTTCCTCTGGAACTTGATATTGCTCTGCAAGCATTCCTATTGAACAACGACCACTTTTTGCTTCAAGAAAGCCGTACCCCCCCTGCCGAGTCTCTTCACCATCATCTTTTCTACTAACCCATTCAGCACCAAATGTCAGGCTTTTGTCGCCTGTGAAGCTCTTTTTAGCCTTAAAGTCCCCACCGAAAAGAAAAGATGCGTCATGAGGCGTAATGGTTTTAAAGCCTCTGGCGCCGGAAAATCCAACTTCACATAGTAAACCATTATCAAATGAGAACGAGTTAAGAATACGACCATTCCACGCGTAAGCTGTACCACTTTCCTCCATGTGGAAACTGTTTCCTTGAAGTAAATCGCCTGAGAGAGTGAGTGCATAAATATCAGATATAGGAATCAAAGTGGAGAGCTGCGCCCCAACATCATTAAAAGATTCTTCGCCTGGAATAAGTCCCCCATCATCAGGGCGCATGGAACGGGGGGCTTCCATAAATGAAAGAGCATGTGGATGAATGTAGTTCATTCGGCCAAATGGAATACGGTATTTGCCCACACGAATTGAGAGGTTTAACGGAAGCCCTTTCTGAAAGTCCGCATACGCTTCTTCGACAGCAAAACCTTCACTCCCCGCAGAGAATACAAATCGTCCGTTTGCGTATGGATTAAGTGCCGCATCAAAGACCAGTTCTACTTCACCGAGAGCTAATTCAGGATTAGAATAGGAGCCTTCAGCGTCTGAAGTTGAGGTTATGAGTTGACCTATAGCGGATATATCGGGATTTGAAACACCGGAAAAGACAGGTAATGAACAGGACAATAAAATAGCAGTAGATATGACAATACGCGAAATCATAGCGTGTCTCCTTAAGGTTGACCAGATTTGAATGATAGAAATAAAAATTAGGAAAGGTCAGAGTGACACGGCGGAGCGCGTACGGGGGCGAGAAGAACAAACTGCGAAGATAACGAGGATACTGTTGCTATGGGAAGTAAAGAAACAGCGATAATCGTCTCGGGCAGAACCTGAATATCAACAGACACAACAGGAGTGTCAGAGGCAAGGCAATATGTACAATCAGAATGAGACTGATGGTCTGAATGACTATGATAAGCAGGAACCAAAGAGAAAACTAATAACGCCAATATAAAGGAAAAGCGTTTGATACTGAATCTTGTACCTGTAATCATTTCCATTAATATAGTAAGCACAACATGTAAGAATCACAATTCCTTGAACCTCCCCACCCCCCAGCCGGGGCTCGTTAAAATTTATACCGCAGGTCCGCACAACAAAAAAGCGTAAAAAACCATCAATAAATTGATTTCTGCTGTGGGTTTTTTCCGCTTCAAGCCGTCCCGGTTTTGTTGCGCTAAGCTGAGCAAGGGGGGGTAAGAATAAGCCACTAAGCCCCGGCTGGGTGGTGGGTAGGTTCCCGCCGTCGCCGCCCGGGTCGCACCTCAACAAAGGCTCTCAAATGCTCATCGCTTTCGTCGGTTCCCGCCATCTCAAGGCACCTGCCGCCGCTGTAGCGGCTCAAATTCTCTCTTCCCTGCCATCCGGCACCACCCCACAAACCGGCTGTTGTCCGTCAGGTTTAGATTTTGCCGTCCGCACCTGGTGCACAACCAACGGCCACCCGCTGCAGGTCTTTCAAGCTGCCAGCCGTGCCCCCGCCGTCCTACGGGCGCGCACAATTCAACTTGTGCAGGCGTCAAATCTTGTTTTGTCGTTCCCGCTCTCAACAAACCCCATCCGCTCCGGTTCCTGGCTGGCCGTCTGGTCCGCTGTCCGGGCAGGGGTTCCGGTGCTGGTACACCTTCCAGCCGTTCCCGTGGCCGCCCTTCCTTGTCTTTCCGGTGTCACCAGCTGGCGGCCGGCAGCGCTTCCGTTCTGTTCGTCTATCCCGTTCTTTTCTCCGGTCACTCTCACAGGTTCGCTATTTAATCAAGGTCCCCGAGCGTAGTCGAGGGGCGGTTCTGCCTGGCACCATCGAGCCCAGGCAATAAAAAAGAGGTTCTATCATGGAAACTAAGATTTTCAAACTGTCACACTCTTCGAAGGTTTCAATTTTTGTGCCTATCGAAACCGAGTCAAAAAACGCCCTCCCTATTGGGCAAATTCTCCAGCTTAACGGCTACAATAACCCCCGTTATGTCATAACAGCAAATGAGGGTATTTCGGAAAGATTTCCGGCACATGGTACGCGCTATAAATACATCAACCTGTCAACATTTGCCATGTCTGTAACAGATGCCTGTGCTTTGGAATTTCTCTCTGATAAGCGCGATAACAGAATTCAAACTTACATCGTAGAGGGGGAAATAATGCCAGCGGCAGAATTGCAAGAAGTCATCGAAATTGCAACTAAGAAAAAAGAGGCGGATGCACGGCGGGCACAAAAGATTGAAGAAGAAAATAACCGCTTGATTATGGAAGGTAAGGCACTTTTTGAGAAATATCAATTGAGCCGGTTTCCGGCCTTCATCGTTGCTGAATATCGCGTTGACGAATGCGATACAATGACCGATTACTTTAATTCAAGTGTATCTAAAACGGTCTTCCTGGCCGCATCAAATCACAAGCGCCATTTGTTCTCAGAAATGCGAAAAGCTGCCGAGTTATTTGAAGAAACAAAACATTTAGGCAGAAACTGCACGGGCGAAATTGAACACCGGGAAAATTATTCGATGGGTGGCGGTTTCTATCTTAAGAATGGTTACAGGCATTCCACCGGATGGACTGTCCGTAAGTATGTTCCTTGGTCAATCGGTCCGGAGCTATATAAAAGCCTGGCTCAGAACTCAGATATCTTAATCGCTAATCTCTAAAAGTTTTCAGGGGGAAGGGTGCAAAACTCTTCTCCCTTTTTCTCTGACTTCGTTCTTTCTCTGTTGGTTAATACCTGTTGATTTTCACCTTGTTTTACAGTATATTATTGTACGGACAGTCCGTACAATTAAAGGGGTTTGTTTGGGCTTTAAAGAAATCAGGCAGCAAGCCATAGAGAAAATATCCAGCGGAAGGGTTTATCATGTTTCTCGTGAATATGATAAAAACGAATACGCCCAGGGACGACTTACCGACGACGATATTATTTCCATGCTTAAATGTTGCCGAGGCGACCGCTACGAATCAAGCCCGCACCACTCCATTAAAGGCATTGAGGTGCATATCTTCAAGCCCGGCGGCAAATTTGATGGCTATTATATCAAGCTCTATTTCGTTGAGCCGGATGTCTGGTTTATAAGTGTTCATAAAAGCGATTACAAGGCAGGTGTAAAATGATCATCCACAAAGAAGGCGACAAATCAAAGGCAATTTGCGAAAGGTGTAAGGAAATTGTTCCTGTTACCTTCCGTTATGCGCCCTTTATGGCTCAAGGACTCAAGGTTCCTGAAGTCATGCAGGGATTTTGTGACAAGTGCGGAGATTCTGTTTCGTTACCTCACCAGAGCACCTACCGTATCAGGGAATATCGGGAAAGCCACAATCGCCCCGTGGAATTTCGTGTTCCCCCTCACTTCACAGATATTCTGCTCACCATTGGCAATATGCACAAAGTCAGCCAGAAACCAAACCTTCTCTGCCGTCTTTTGTCTGAACTTTATCTTTCTAAAATCAGCTTGCCTGGAGGCAGCCGGATTCAGAAACAAATCGTATTGGCTCTTACAGAAGACATTGCTGGCGGAAAATCCAAAGATCGTCTTTCCTGCGTTTTTCCTGATAATGCTTATGCTACACTCAAGACTGTTTCGAGTGCAGAGCACAAGACCACTTCGGATATCGTCAGAGGCATAATTGTCACAGCAAAGCATGACATTCTTGATAAGCGAAACCGATCTATTTCAAAAGAGTTCGAAGAACTGGCCGCCGCAAAACTTTAACCGTTCTTTTATCAAGGCTTGGACTGCGCTCCGCCTTCGTGCGGTTCGCTCAAATTGATTGCCAGGCGCCGGTGCCCGAGCCTGTCGAGGGCCCGCTCCTTCCGGGCTTGTAAACAATCCCTTCAGTCACTCATTTGGAGGCCTGCAACCTACCACCCCCCTTTTGCGCGAAACCAAGAATTAAGGAATCGCCCCTTTCCCCCAAACCCCCAACAACCCCGAAAGCATCTATTCAGTGGTTCCGTACACATGGCCGCAATAAATAGCGCCTGGCGGCGCTGGCGGCCCCGGTGTCCGGTTCTTGGGGGTTAAGGGGCTCAATTCAAATCGGCGGGCCACTTCCGCCCAGCGAGAGGCCGTCCTTGGCCTTCGCTGTGCTGCGTTGCCCGCCTGAAAGGTTTCGCGCAAAAGGGGGGTGTCCGGCTACGGTCGGCGCAAGCGCCGCCCTCGGCAGGCATATTTGACCCCCGCCCACCCAACACGCAAAAACGGCCCGCCGTTTCCGTGGCAGGCCGTTTTCGCGTGTTCCCGTCCGCCCCGAGGGGCTCCCTACATTTCATTCTATCATATTCTTTTATCTTTGGGAACATTAAGTCTAACTCGCATTACCCTTGCAATTTCATCATAGTTCATTATTGCAATCTTATCAGAATTAATAACCGTCTTTTCTTGTCGCCACATAAACCTTCTATGTTCTCTCTCTTCCCATTTTGCCTGCCTGCCAATAACAACTAAGCCATACAACTGGGCCTTTGCCGTCTTAAATTTATATGGGAATTTTGGCCCATTTCTTTCGAGGTCTATTGTATGATACCAATCAACAACCTGAGATATTCCGTGTTCTAATCTCGTATTCCATTCTGGGGTTTCTTTGGCTTTTAATTTCTTAAAAATACTCGTCGTTTTCCCATCTTCCAGTTCTATTAATAAATATTTATTAGACTCACTGTCCCCAACTACTATATCGCACACAAATTCACCGAACAAATCAAATTCATAAGCTATCAAGTCCGGATTAAGTGAAATGGGTAATATATGCCCGATAGCCGCACTTAACATTCTTCTCTTCTTTAGGAACGGCTGAATGTCATTTCTTTCCTCAAGGTTTCTATTTTTCCTCAATAATGTTTCGAATTCTTTCAATTCTTTTTCGAGACCTTTTCTCGTTATCGCAATCGTGTCAAAGTGTTTCATCTTCAGAGTCCTACCACTCTATCAAGGATTTCTTTATAGGTGATATCTTCAACGGAAATCATATCCTCTTTTTCAAACTTCCAGAGTAATCTTACCTTATTTGAAACCCGCAGAACATGAATTTGATTGTCGACATTTATTTGTTTTGCCTTTAGCGCTGCCTGCACATCATCACTCATTGTTGCTAGTTTTAATGCAACTTGCTCTTGTTCTAACGCATTTAAATACTTCCACGATCTCTCAGCTGTCTGGGTAATGTGTGTTACCATTTTATTATTCCTCATGATTGCGTCCCGGTCCCGTCCTCCCCGATGGGCTCCCACTATTATTTATTCCAATCTAAATGTTCGTCGAGGGGGTGCCTTGGCATGGATGCTATTTTTGTAAAGCCTCCTTTAACAACCTCCTCCACTAACAATTCCTTTTGAAGAAGGATTTCCAAATATCTGTTCAGCCCTTTTGTCCCAAGGATCATCTTTGATATTTTTAAATACTCAGGCAATTCAAATTCACCCTTAAGTTTTAATGTTAATACTCGTGCGCCTGCTTTTTTCGCGTAACCGATCTCAAATGGAACCCACCAAGATTTTCGTGTCGCATTGGAGATTAAGCAAATAATGTGCGATGATTTTACCAATCCCTTTTCTATACACTCTGTAATTGTCTTAGAGTTCATTTCGTCTACAGCTCTTTGTAATTCTTCATCGTGGAGGTCTATATAAGTATTAAAACCTGCATGATTTATGTAGTCCGATATTGCGATTGCAGAAGGTTTATCTTCTTTTTTATGAGAAATAAAGAAACAAATTTCATCCGACACAGCTTCTTGCAATAACAAACGAGAAGCACTTTTGTAATTTATCGCTAAATTCCTTCCTCGCTTTCTCATATGTATTCCTTATTTATCATTCGAAAATATTTCTCGTAGCTGTTCTGCATAACTTTTCAATACGGCATTTACTTTTACCATATCGGCAATTAATTCCTTATACCTCGGATATTGTCTCTGTGTCAGCTGTGGAGCCGAGGCATTGTCTTTCTTTAATTCTTCCGAATACCATTTCCTGAATTCAGCTTGATATTCTGTCAGGTGTGGTCTCAATCCTTTGTTCAATATATCTATTGTCAACTTGGTCAACTGTGAAGTTGTTGCAATATTTAACAAGTATCTTCCTGGGACTTCCTTGATTTCATCTCGAATAATTCCAAATAATTTATACCATGAATCATATATTTCCACGATCATATCATGCTCTGGGTCAATTTCTAAAGCTGCTTTCCTTGTTACAAGTTCAATGTATATCCGGTGCGCAATAAAAACATTCTCTTCGTTGCGTTCAATCATACATTCTATTTTAGCATCTTTCCCCAAGATAACCTTAACCGGAATTATTTTATACTTGTTGAACACCCTCCGCTTTATTATCAAACCCACAATAAAGAGGGCAAGTATTACTCCCACAGAACTAACCAGCAATTTAAGATTCAAACCGATGACAAGTGAGGTCAAATTGAACTGATGTGGTAAAGTGTCAGATATTAAAGAAGTTCTCAATAAATCGCTCATATTTCTCCTCGATCCGTTTTTATAAATCAGGAATTAACTCGACGCATTGGTCGACTAAGATCGTATTCACACGCTTGGCGGTCTTTATAAGCCGCTTCAATTAAAAATGCAAGTGTCTTTTCGTTTATCTTGTCCCAATTAGTGACTGATATTCTTGCTTTCGGTTCAAGCAAATTATCTATGATTCGTTCAGGTAGATAAGGGAATCGGTTTTTGAATTCGGTTCTTTCATTGATTGCCGCCCAACTCGTGGTATCAGGATACACATTTTCTTTCTCCCCTTCATGTGCCGCTTGAAAAAAACCACATTGCGTCGTAGGCAGCGTTATTACTACTATGCCCGATTTTTTATTTCTTTTCCCATCATACATACTTGAGTAGATTTCCCAATCAACATGTTTGCGGTATTTTGTTTCTGTTCCCACTAGAAGAATTGTTACACTCGTATCCCGTAAATATTCATCACGGATTTTTTCTCGAATTGTATCATCATCAAGGTTGTCGTCAATGTCGCCTGTATCCACGGATTGATCTTCAAATATCCTATGCAAAGAATTGTAGCCCAAAAGATCATCTTTGTACTTCTGGTCATTGGCGTGATGATAGCTAATAAAAACTCTATGCATAATTGCCCTTTCTGTCTATTCCTAAATTCTCTTACCCTTCAAAAATCGCGTCCAGTTCCTTATCTTCCAAATGCGTGTAAATCGTCGTCGTACTTATATTCTCATGTCCCAGCACCTTCTGAATCGCCACCAGAGGCGCACCACGCCGATGCAACCAGGTGGCGCAGGAGTGCCGGAGCTTGTGCGGGGTGAGCCGCTTTCCGGGGCTTACTTCCTTTGCCAGCCGCCGCATGATTTCCTGAATACCTTTGGCGCTCATCGGCTCCCCAATCGGTCCTGGGAACAGATAATTCGAATATAGCTCTTTGGGACTTCTTCTCGTGACTTTTCGGGAAGTTTCCGGGTCTTTCATGGCCTCCCGGACAGCAAGCCACCGAGACAGGGCGGCAACAGCTTCCGGATGCAACCGGACTTCCCGTTCCTTATCCCCTTTTCCGACCACCCGCACCCGGTAGGGTTGGCCTGCCTGCATGATAATGTTTGTCGCCTGCAGCGTCCGGGTTTCCGTAATCCGGAGGCCGGTAAAAAGCATCAGTGCAAACATGGCACGGTTTCTTGTGCCCATGTAAGGACTTTCTTCGGCTTCACTATTTAAGCGGCTCAAAAACCTCATGCGCTCATCGTCCGAAAGGTAGATAGGAAGCCGTTTTGGCCTCTTTGGAAGCTCGATAAAGTACACCGGATTTTCCTTGATATGCCCCTCTCTTTTGGCCCATTTGTGGTAGGTTGAACAGGAGCTCACCTTGCGGGCTACGGTGGCCGGTGCAAGGCCTTTCTCGCGCAGGGTACGGACATACCCCTGCACAACCTTTGGACCCACTTCCTGGCCCTCTAAACCGTTTTCCTTGAGCCATCTGGACCAGGTGTCCAGGTCAATCCCATACTCCCGCTGGGTTTGAGTAGACAACCCTCTCTCCTGCTTAAGAAACGATAGGAACTCTTCCTTTTTCATCTTGTCACCTTTCAGACATTCATGGCCGGTGTTTTCCAGTAGCGGTCATCGAGCGATGCCCC
>JAEUSG010000412.1 GCA_016788315.1 Fibrobacterota bacterium
TCCTATCGTAAAAATATAAAGAAATTTTTAAAGTGTCGCTTTAAGTTTGCCGATATCCCTTATGTGTAGTTAAAAAATGGAACTTTAACCAGTAACAGGGCAGAGCGTTATTATGAGAATAAATCATAATATTTCAGCAATGATTGCGCAGGGTGCGAATTATCGCATCAACCAATCGCTAAGCCAATCGCTCGATCGCCTCTCTACTGGGCTTAGAATTACAAAAGCTGCTGACGATGCCGCAGGACTCTCAGTGTCAGAAGAGATGCGCACACAAATCATCGGTGGCCAGATGGCTGAAAGAAATATCTCTGATGCCATAGCATTCCTCAGGATTGCAGATGGTGCAATGGAGGAAGTTGGTACAAATCTCAAAAGGATGAGAGATTTGGCTGTTCAGGGTGCTAATGATACGTTGACGCGTACCGAACGTGCATACATGCAGAAGGAATATGAAGCGTTAAGAAGTGAAATAGAAAGAATAACTAAGGTAACACAGTATAATGGAATAACGCTTTTTGAGAAAAATACGACTGGTGCACAGAATGGCCTTGGAAAATATGGAAATGCGGCAACTCAAATAGTTGGAAATAATCCATTTGCTGGGATTCAAACTATTTCATATGAGGAAGGTGCTGTGAGTGATGATACTTCTGGAGGTAATATTTTTACATTCAAGGTAGGTGCCAATAGTACTGGAACTAGAGACGCAACTGATGATATATATACCTCAAATGATATGTTAAATATTGCTTTGCCAGACATGAGTTTAACAGAAATATTTATGCAAACAGGCATGTCTTCTGTTTTGTATACCCGTCAAGACGCTGTTCAATTTGATCATCAATTACTTGAAGGTGGCGCGGTTAATAACCGTTACACATATGATGGAGTTACTGCAGTAACCAGACTAGGATCAACATTCTACACTGCATCAGAAAGTTGCAGGAATACTATAATGATAATTGATGGTACAGGTAATGGCGTGATCGAAGGTGCAGGATCAACACAGGTAAAAGGGTTAAGACGAGTAAATGCTATTAGATCATATGTTGGTGCAGCCATTAATCGACTCGAACATTCGCTAGGAAACTTGAGAAACCAAAATCAGAATACACAAACTGCAGAATCAAACATACGAGACGCCGATTTTGCTACAGAGAGTGCCTCGTTTACAAGAAATCAAATACTAAGTCAATCGTCAACATCAATGGTGGCACAAGCAAATACTGCTCCTAACCTTGTGTTATCTCTTTTAAGATAAATTTGATAAGCCAAGTTCGTTTGGTTAATTATATTTAACCATCATGCGAATAACCACAAATACAGTCTTCAGAAAATGTAAAGATGTTGTTGTTCGTAATATCGGAACAGAAACAGTGCTAGTACCAGTAAAAAAAACATTGTCTGAAAAAGATTTCATTTATTCACTGAACAAAACTGGCACAATAGTTTGGAATTCCATAGACGGAAAAAACAGCGTCAAAAACATTGTTTCTATTTTATCTGCAAAGGTACAATTGTTACCAACGATTATTGAGAAAGATGTTCTAGAACTCATGAAAAACTTATTACGCGAAGGATTGGTTAGTGAGTGATGCCTTAAGAACAAAAACATTTTCATCCATTGTTGGGAAACTACATAGAAACACCAAGATACAGACAATTTCTACTGCAACAATAGAATTGTCCCATTTATGTAATTTCAGTTGTCCACATTGCTATATTCGTACGAGTGAAAAATGCGATTCTGAACTAACAATAAAAGAATTTATACAAATTTCTAAAGAACTCCAAAAATTAAACTGTGTAAACGTTGTACTAACTGGCGGCGAACCTCTACTTCATCCTCTTTTTGATAAGATTTATAGAATTTTTAAGAGAGCAGGATTCTTTGTAACAGTTATGACTAATGGATATTTGCTAAATAAGTTCTTAAAATTGTTTATAGAATTGCCCCCAAAATCTATTGAAATTTCTCTTTATGGAATAACGCAAATAGTTTTCAGTACTGTGACAAATAAACAATATGACTACAGAACAGTGCTAAATAATATTGTTGAAGCAAATAAACATAACATGCGTTTGAAGTTAAAAGCCGTTTTGTTGAAGAATAATACTACAGAAATATCCAAATATAAGGAATTTGCAAAAAGTTT
>JAEUSG010000009.1 GCA_016788315.1 Fibrobacterota bacterium
AAGGGATTTCTTCTGCAATTTGCAAGTCATTATATTGTTAAAATGGTTCTATTCCCATTGCTGCAGGTATTCTCCTATATTGAAACGCATCACCGGCTTAATTGGCTACCCTCTCTGCTTTTCCGCCGCGAACCGGAAATAGTTTTTGACGCACCGCATCGGCTTAACCCCGGGTTAAACCTGCCGGCTTTCATGTTTATTAAAGATGCTAATAGATTTCCGATTCACCTTAAAAAGATCACAGCAGCAATTGGTTTGCTGGATGTTCACAGAATCTTTTTTCTGGAATTTGCTCCTGAGACAGAATCACTTAATGATAAATTTTACCTGCAGAAGTTTGAAATCCCCCTTCCCGATGAATATTACGGCAAGGTCTCTCTTAATTTCAAGTTGGATTATATATCAGACGGAAAAGAAAAGTTTGCACTGAATGATAATATCCCCTACTTGCAGCATACGCCTTATATGGTAAACATATCTGACTCCCCGCTGCCGCTTGCCGAAGGCTGGATTGCCGGCGATGCCCATTTTCATAGCTCATTTACCGACGATGAGGTTGAATATGGGGCTCCAGTTGAAACGGTGCCGTTGATAGGAAAAGCTGCCGGGCTTTCTTTTGCCTTTCTTCTGGACCACAGCTACGACCTTGATCCACGAAACCCATTTACTGAACCTGGCTCTTTTGAACGGCAGCATGGTGATGCGGCAAAAGCGACAGATGCTGCTTTTGCTGTTGTAAAAGGAGAAGAGCTAAGTGCTATTAATAAAGCTGGAAAAACTGTTCATGCCGGTCTTGTGAATCCATCACGATTTCGTCAGGGCTACAGAGATTCCGGAAGGATTATGTCTAAAGAAGGCGATACATTGCTATCTGAACTCGAAACGGTTGAGGAAAATGAGCTGCTTTTCGCCGCACATCCTGGATTTAAACCGGTTCTGCTAGAAAAACTGCTCTTGAATAGAGGTGGCTGGTCAAATCAGGATATTGATTCTGTCCGGGTAATTCAACTGATCAATGGATATACAAATGCGGAGTTTTTCCGTAATAGAAAGTTATGGATCGATGCCCTTCTGCGCGGTAGGACAGTTTTTGTCGTAGCAGGCAATGATGCACATGGCGACTATTCTAAAACAAGGAAGATTGGTGTACCGCTATTTACATCAAACGAGAACATGACTCATGTTTTCGGCGTGAACAGAACCTTAGTACCTTCAGCAGTTAATGCGGATTCAATAATCAGAGCAATAAAAAGTGGACGCGGAGTTGTCTCAAACGGGCCATTTTTAATGCTGCAGGCGATGCAGAGCGGAACAATATTTGAGACAGGCAGAAAAATAAAAGGTGCTGCTGTATTAAAGATTGACGTCTTGTCAACGAAAGAGTTCGGCTCAATTCAGACTGTGAGGCTTTATTCAGGAATAATCGGTTCATTACGTGAAAATGTTTTGAAAGAGTGGCATTTTACAGGAGATACTTTAAGTTCAGAATTGACAATTGATGTCGAACCATCAGAATTAACCTATGTTAGAGCTGAAGTATATACAGATAAAAAAAGAGATAGCGGAATGATTTTTGCCGCTACAAACCCGATATGGATGGATATATGATTTACGGAATAGGACTCGATACTGTTGAGGTGACCAGAATTCAGGAAAGCATTGAACGCACACCTGTGTTTAAGGATAGAGTTTTTTCTCCTAAAGAGATAGCCTACTGTGAAACAGTTTCTGAATCGGCGAAGTATCAGCGCTTTGCCGCCCGCTTTGCTGCAAAAGAGGCTTTTCTTAAAGCGTGCGGGACAGGCTTACGGGAGGGATACAAACTCAACGAGATAACTGTTACAAATGACGCACTTGGCAAGCCTGCAATTCTGCTGGAAGGGCTTTCACAAAAGACATTCAATAAGGCTATAAGCGGTAAGATTCACCTAAGTCTCACTCATACTGAGACAAATGCCCTCGCTATGGTTTTAATTGAGCTATGATCACTTCTTCGCCGGCGGTTCAGCTAGTGAAAATGCGATAACACCAAAAGCGACTGCAATATTCAATGATTCAACTCCGTCACAAAGCGGGATTTTAATTTTCTCTGTTGCAATTGTACGGCTGTTTTCAGATA
>JAEUSG010000028.1 GCA_016788315.1 Fibrobacterota bacterium
AGTTCATCAGACATAGGAATACTTCGACTCTTTAAAGTCTTAGTGATTCTGGCAGGTAAATGAATCTGACGTTTAAACAAATCCACCCATCCCCTTTCCAAATCTAATATCTCGGAAGGGCGGGCGCCTGATTCATAAATCACTAGAAAAAGATCCTTATGCCTTGGACTTAAAGCATCATAAAACCTGAGCCACTCATCTTCTGCAAAAGCTCTCTTTGATGGTTCGTTCTCTTCTGCCTTTACAAATCCTTTGATAGGATTTTCACGCAGCTTTTTTGTAGCCTTAACAGCCCAATTCAAGGCCCGATTAAGCAGACCAAACTCCACATTTACACTGCGACCACCTACAAGCTTGCCTGTGCGAGTCCTTTCACTCATCCTTTTTTCTTTACGGACTTCAAGAACAGAGTGATTGAGTTCATGCACTGGCATTTTACCGAAGTAGTCAGCGAGCTGATTCATTGGATACTTTAGATTCTTAAGCTGACGGACTTTTCTGACAAGACCTTCAGCCTCGTATCTGCGGATCTTAGGGTCGATCTTCTGATCTTTATAATCTTTGAGCACATCCCATACTGTCAAAGAACTTTTGGACTTGCCGGGGAAGTATGTTCCCTCAACAACCTCATTAACCATTTTTGCAAGAACTCTTTCGGCGAGCTTCATATTAGTGTTACCATCCAGCGTTCTATAGATTCTAACGCCCTCAACAAAATGGTCTATCACTAAATTACCATTACGCCAATAGATTCCTTTCTTTGTGGTTTTCATTCCCATAAACTCCCTGTCTTTCTTCGGGAGCGGGACTTGACCCTACAACCAACTTCTGATCGCAATATATCAGCTGATTCATCGTGAATAC
Source organism: Fibrobacterota bacterium (assembly GCA_016788315.1). Taxonomy (GTDB): domain Bacteria; phylum Fibrobacterota; class OXYB2-FULL-49-7; order OXYB2-FULL-49-7; family JAEUSG01; genus JAEUSG01. The sequence continues at coordinate 865 of JAEUSG010000028.1, forward strand.
CAATACTTTTTATCCTCCTGATCTCTTCATGGGAAACCCTAACTGCTCTTCCAAATCTTACTACATTTAACTGTTTGTTTCGTATCCATCTCTGAAGCTGTCTCTTGCTGAATTTTAATAATCTCGCTGTTTCCTT
>JAEUSG010000076.1 GCA_016788315.1 Fibrobacterota bacterium
TAGGTGAATAAAAGATGACCGAAGCTGACCTCGAACAACTAGCCATTACTTGGTTCAAGGCCCAAGACTACACTCACGCCTTTGGCCCAGAAATAGGCCACGACGGAGAGAACGCCGAACGCCGTGATTATGAACAGGTCATTCTTCAACCCCGCCTACTCGACGCTCTGCAACGCATAAACAAAGATATGTCTTTATCCATCCTCGAAGAAGTTGCAGACAGAATTCAAAAACACGAACACCTTTCACTAATAGCAAACAATCGCCAATTTCACGAATGGCTTCTCGACGGCGTGGAGGTACTGGTAGAACGCAATGAAACAAAAAGCGGCGATAAAGTAAAGCTTATAGATTTCTCCAACCCAAGCAAAAATGAATTTCTTATTGTAAATCAATTTACAATTAAAGGTACAAAGCAGCCACGCCGGGCAGACATTGTAATTTTTATTAATGGCATACCCATTTCAGTAATTGAATTAAAAAACCCGACTGATGAACAAACAGATATTTGGGAAGCATTTAATCAGTTACAGACTTATAAATCAGAAATTTCAGATCTCTTCGTATTCAATGAAGCACTAATTATTTCCGACGGTATAAACGCCCGTATAGGCTCTTTGACAGCAGATAATGAGCGCTTTATGCGTTGGCGCACAATTGATAATGAAAACAAAAAGCCCGTTTTAGAATTTGAGCTTGAAACACTAATAAAAGGTTTCTTTGACAAAGAGCTACTACTCGATTATATCAGATTCTTCATTCTTTTTGAAGATAATGGTGACCAGATTAACAAAAAAATAGCCGGATACCATCAGTTTCATGCAGTGCGAGAGGCAGTAATTTCTACGATGAAAGCTTCTGGCAGGAGTAAAAAGGGCGGCGTAATCTGGCACACACAAGGTTCTGGAAAGAGTATTTCTATGGCCTGTTTTGCAGGAAAGCTGTTGCAGCAGGCCGAAATGAAAAATCCGACATTGGTTATTGTAACGGATAGAAATGACCTTGACGGCCAGCTTTTTGAAACATTCTGCGCTGCTCAAATGTTGCTTAAACAAACTCCAGTGCAAGTTGAGGATGTCGACAATCTTAGAGAGTTATTGAGCAGTCGTCCTTCGGGAGGCATATTTTTTACGACCATTCAGAAGTTCAAACTCAAAGAGGGTGAAACCTGTTTTCCAGTGCTAAATGAAAGAGACAATCTAGTTGTTTTAGCGGATGAGGCCCACCGTAGCCAATACAGCAATGCAAAATTAGATAGAGAATCTGGGCAATATACATACGGATATGCAAAGAATATGCGCGACGCGTTGCCTAATGCGACCTTCGTTGGTTTCACGGGTACGCCAATATCTTTGAATGACCGTGATACAGTTGCAGTATTTGGCGAATATGTCAGTATATACGACATTCAGGATGCTGTAGAGGATGGAGCCACCGTTCCTATTTATCTGGAAAGCCGATTGGCCAAGCTTAATTTAAAACAAGCAGAACTGCCTGTAATCGACGATTCAATTGAAGAGATAATGGAAGATGATGAAGATGCTGCGCACAGGGAGCAGCTAAAGAGTAAATGGGCGGCACTTGAAAAACTGGTGGGCGCAGAACCTCGCCTAACTCAGGTTGCGAAAGATCTTGTTGACCATTTCACGAATAGAATTGCCGCCGTTGATGGTAAAGGAATGATTGTTTGCATGAGTCGCGATATTTGTGCTCATTTGTATGAGGCCATAGTTCGTTTAAAACCAGAGTGGCATAGCGAAGACCCTATGAATGGCACTATCAAAATAATAATGACAGGATCTGCGAGTGATAAACCGCTCTTGCAACAGCACATTTACAATTCACGCACAAAGAAAAAACTTGAAAAAAGATTCAAAAATCCTAAAGATTCACTTAAACTTGTGATTGTTCGTGACATGTGGCTAACAGGTTTTGATGCTCCGAGTTGCCATACCATGTATGTAGACAAACCTATGCGTGGTCACAATCTTATGCAGGCAATCGCCCGTGTAAACCGGGTTTTCAAGGGTAAAGAAGGCGGTTTAGTCGTTGATTACATTGGTATAGCAAACGAATTACGATCTGCTCTTCATGTTTACATTCAATCAAAAAGCAAAGGTAAGCCGGCAATAGATTCGCATGAGGCGCTGGTTAAACTAAAAGAACTAATTGATATCGTTCGTGGGATGTTTCACGGATTTGATTATTTACAATATCGTACCGCTCCTCTCCCACTATTAATACCTGGTGCGAATCATATTCTCGGTCTAGAAGATGGTAAGAAAAGATTTTTTGACGTTGTCTTGGCGATAACCAAAGCCAATTCACTTTGTGGCACACTCGATGAGGCTATTATTTACAGAGAGGAAATTGCCTTTTTCCAAGCAATCAAAGCTGTAATTTCCAAAGCATCAAGTTCTGACAAACAGTTATCTGAAGAACAGAAAAATAACGCACTTAAACAAATATTGGACAATGCAGTGATTGCTGATGGCATTGACAATATTTTTGCGCTCGCTGGATTAGATCGACCGGATCTTTCTATTCTATCTGATGAGTTTTTAGCAGAAGTTGCAAGCATGCCCGCACGAAATCTTGCGGTTGAACTTCTTCAGAAGCTACTCAACAATGAAATAAAATCGAAGAGCAAAAATAATGTTGTTCAAGAAAAGAAATTCAGCGACAGACTTCTTGAAACACTAAAGAAATACAGAAATCGTTCCATTGAGAGTGCACAAGTTATTGAGGAACTAATTGCACTTGCTAAAGATTTCCGCGAAGCAGTGGCTAGAGGCGTTTCCCTTGGACTGAGTAGCGATGAAATTGCATTTTATGATGCTCTAGCAGAAAACGAGAGCGCCGTTAGAGAACTTGGCGATGAGACATTAAAGAAAATTGCACAGGAAATAACTGAAAAGCTACGGAAAAGCACTACCGTTGACTGGCAACAACGGGAAAGTGTTCGAGCAAAACTTCGCAACCTAGTTCGTATTACTTTAAGACGATATAAATATCCACCGGATAAGACTGATGTTGCAATCGAACTTGTGTTAAAACAAGCGGAAGTCCTATCCGATGAGTGGACGAAAAATTTATAATAGCCCAAATAAATATTTATATATCTCCCACCTTTATTCGCCTGCATTTTTCAAGCGAAAGCACCATAGCTTCCAGTGTCGCTATAGGCAAAAGCATCCTGGTATCACTGAAGGGCTCTTTGCCGGTAGTAAACATTCGGGTAAATATCTTTGCCGAAGCTAAATGGACATCTGGGTCGGTAGCTACTTCTTGTGCATATATGCTATTACTTCCAATAGCTGTAACGTGAAATTTAGAAACTGATGGATCCATTGTCAAAGTCACAACTCTGCCATCTTTATATTCACACTGTGAGGTACAACTATTGCCACATTTTGTAACCTGCACATAAACAGGAGCACCTCCCATCAAATCAACCATCATATCAACCTGATGGATAAAGTAGAAAAAGAGGCCGCTATATTTGCTTTTAAAGTCTCCTGGTCCGACAAAAGAGATCAGCCTGCAATCACCTATTTTTTTAACTTCACGGCAAAGGGTCAAAAAGGCCGTTTGTAACGGCATTGCACTAAGTGTAGTTACTGGAACTTTATACTTTTTTCTTAATTTTAGAAAAGTTTTTGCCTCTTTGAGAGATACGGAAAGGGGCTTATCCACAAAAACGGGCAAACCAGCTTTAATAAATTTTTCAGCTACTGGCAGATGATATTTGCCATCTCTGTGATCTATCATTACACAATCAATCTGCCCTATCATATGTTCAGGTTTGTTTACTATTATGGGAATTTCACCTTTTAATGCTGCACTTTCTGCAAAAGCCGGAGTTTCGCCCCAAATTTGAGTTACTCTGAAACCCTTTATCTTTTTCTGAACATTAATCAGATTTGCAACCGCAGCAGCATGTGAGTTCTCAGCTCCGACTATGCCTAAATTCATGGCAGTAACCTCTTTGCATTTCCACCAATAATATCAGAAAAAACGCCTTTGTCAAGTTTAAGACTTTTCAGGAATTCAAGCATGCGGGTATCGTAATAATCAGTACCATACATGATTTTCTTGCGGAATTTAGTCAACAGCTTTTTCGTATATACGACATCTCTGGAAAGGGCTTTTAAAGCTGATCCTGCTGAAAGGTCGGCAAATACATTTTTATTCGCTTCGAGAACCTTTTCCAATCTACCACCCTTTACAACTTTGCCTGTTGGATAAATTGCATCCACTTTTTCAGCATCACCGGAAATTTCACGCCAAAAACCAGGGCCATGACCAATCATAGCAGTATTAGGACATAGTTTCGCTGCACGTTCAAAGTGTGAAATATCTCCAAGATACCACTGCGGTGTGGCTGGAATATCAACATCAAGATGGCAAAGAGATGGCATTTTAAGTTTTCCAGCTAAACGCAGCATTCGTATAAAATCAGGGTTATCGGCAAGAATCCTGAATTTCAGTTCGCCATACCCTCTAAAACCCCTTTTATGAAGGGTCTCAAGAATATCTTCAGCGTCACGTCTACGAGGATCAACTCCGCAAAAAGGGACAATCCTTTTGGGATATTTTTTAAAAGTTTTATAGACATCGCTTATCGATAGATGCTGATAGCCTTGCTCCAAGCCACCGTCTACTGACTCCCATGACAAAAGCCAGCATTTATCAACGCCGGCGTTGTCCATGTAGCTGATTAGATCTTCATCATGTTTACCAAGCCAATTTACATGTTGATGGATGTCTATAATATTGGTTTTACCTGGCATAAAACTTTCCCACCTTTCTGAAAGCAGTTGCTGTTTCCTCTATGTCGTTATCGGTATAGAATTCATTTAATGGCATTAAGAACATACTATTAATTACTTCCTCAGCTACAGGACACATTCCTTTCTCATAATGGTAACTTTTCCCCGTTCCCTCGAGTGGAAATGTTGTGCCTTTATAGATACTTCTGTTTTGAAACATATCAATATTATAAATCGGTTCAGGAATATAAGGGCCTGCCGGAACACCTTCAGCACTCAAAGCTGCTAAAAATTCTGCCCTGCCAACTTTAATCTCATCCGTTTTTATCCTGCCGGTAAATCCGAAAAAGGTTGTGTACGATCCATCATTTGGTTTATAAGGAGCAACACCTGGAATACCTTCAAGAAGGGAACAAAGCTTCATTCCTAATCTATGTCTTGTACTGCATATATGCTCCAACCGTTCTAATTGAGCAAGACCCACTGCTCCCTGCAGCTCCGTCATCCTGTAATTGGGTGCAAGAAATTTCGCAGATCTGCCAAGCGTGTTTCCTGTTCTGCAATAATTCTTATCAGAGACCTCTGTCGCAATGCGTGCCCGTTCAGCATCTGAAGTAACAATCAAACCACCATCACCTGTTGAAATGTGTTTAAAATCATTAGTTGAAAAGCATCCATATATTCCCATGCTTCCGACATTCCGGTTCTTATATCTTGTTCCAAAGGCCTGAGCACAATCTTCTATAAGTGCTATGTCATGTTTCTTCGCAATATCAAGCAGAGCATCCATGTCGCAGGCACCGCCCATTAAATGGACGGCTATTATTGCTTTTGTTCTAGGCGTAATTGCTTTTTCAACCGATACAGGATCAAGTTTATAATTATCAGGATTTATATCTGCGAAAACTGGTATAGCATTCTGGAAAAGTATCCCGATAACAGTGCCCATATCGGTAAGCGGCGGTACGATAACCTCATCACCAACAGTTACACCAATTGACGAAAGAGCTACATGTAATGATGCTGTTCCTGAACTTGTAGCTATACAATGGTTGAAGCCATACATTGACGAGAATCTTGCGGTGAACTCTTTTACCTTCTTCCCTTTGTAGTAAAAGAGCGTATTCTGTTCCAGCGCTTCTCTTAGATGGTTAAGTTCATTTTCACCGAACCGTTTTCCGCTTCCATAAGGACTATTCTTGGCCTTTGATCCACCTTCAATTGCAAGTTTGTCATTTGATACAGAGTTCACAATAACTCCTTTACTTAACAATTATTTTGACCGTAGATTATTTTTACTGATAAAATCGGGATAGAAATAGCTTTGGAATGCAAGCGCAGCGGCGCTTAATGTTCGTTCATTTTTACCAATTTTTCCGCCAGCAACTACATCATCAGTGCCGACACTAACTGATCTTGATGCATATTGTTTTCGCAGATATTTGTTTATGTTTTCGAGAACATCAACACCAGCGCCCCCACCATTCTCTGGAGAAATGACAATCTTTTGTGGATCGAATGAAAGAGCAAGGTCAGATATCCACTCTTTAAAAATCTTTTCAACAATAATGCCCTCTTTGCTGTTTGTAAAATCCACCATTTTCTGCACTGCATTACTTGATCCTACTTCTCCTGCGAAACCCCTGAATCCTCTGTAAATTTTACCACCGGCAACAAATGTTATTTTTGCGGGGAATAGCTGGACATACAGAAAATTTCCCATATTTAATGCGCTGCCAAACCACATTTCACCAATAGCCATAGCATTTGGAAAGTCATCGGTTGTAAATGAACCGAGACTGATTTTATTGCAGATAAGATCATTTAAAGAAATATTCTTTTCCGAAGAATCTGTTACACTGACGAGAACATTCCTGACAGGATCATATAGTGAACCTATAGAAAAACCTGAGCCCAGGAATATACTGCCTCTTTTAGCACATTCACTTTCAGCCTTAGAAACATTCTGCAAAATAGCTGGAACCCACTCTGATGAAACAACCTCTTTAAGGGTGATTTCACTCTTCCAGACAGTAGAACCTTTTAAATTGTGCAGGGCGAAGCTGAGCTTTTTATCTCTAAGGACAATACCAAGCGCAGTAACTTTTTCTTTGTCAAGTTCCA
>JAEUSG010000081.1 GCA_016788315.1 Fibrobacterota bacterium
CCGCAATCCCCACATCTAACTATTGCGAAACCTTCCCGTAAATCACCACATTTGCGGAACTTCTCTAGTGATTTGCGTATAACCGGACGCCAGAAACCATACTTTGCCTGAAAGAGTGCTGGGAAATTAACCTCAAAGGTGTCAAAATTGGCCTCTAGTACCTTAAAGAATGGCGAATCTTCGGGATGTCTGGGCTGGTAAAACTTGTTGCTGGTATCCATACCAGCAAAGATAACGAGGTCATGTGACAAAAATTGTCAGACAAGAGACTTATATTTAACCAAAACTGGAAAGATTCTTTAGTCTAATTTGCGACTTCCTGCGCTACCTTAGCCCATAGTGCAAGCTGATTTTTTCTTAAGAAGATATATGGCTCGATTGTGTAGCCATGCTCCTTATCATAAGAATAACTATTTAAGAGTTCACATGGAAATTCACTGCAATTACCACAACTGATCAGTTTTCTGTTTTCACAGCAATTTTTCACGGGGCACGCATCACCCCAAAATGGTTTACTAATGTTTACGCAGCCTTTGCAATCCATCTTCTCACGATAATCACATTCGCTGCACAAAATCCCGCATCGTGATTCAATCATAGTTTGAGCCTTTGTGTTTTGAGGATAGCATTTATAGTCTATTTATATTACAATATCGTAAATTACTCTTGTGACAAGCAAAGCAATTGGTGTTTCAGCTTTTCTGAACTATCAATTCTTCACACTTTTCAACTAATCGCTCTCCCTGGAAGACAGACTTCAAAACATATGGCATGAAATATTTAATTTGCAAAAATAGAGAATTTATCTCATTTCAAAAACAATAAAATTGCGTTCTGTAAGCCCACTCTTTTTTTATATTAATTCTGACATTATGAGAATTGATTTAATAATTTCCTTTGAATCCTTACCCGATATATTTTCACCTTTTGTTATACAGGCAAACGAATATTTCATGTCCTTACTTATTACGTAACCGACAAACCACCCTATTGTTTGTGCTTTGGCCTTATTAGTAATTGTTCCACTGCCTGTCTTGCCGAAATAGACTCCTTTTGCCGTCTTCTCAATAATCATGATTTCCTGTAAGATGTTTATCGATTCTTTATTAAACGGTAATTTTCCATTAATTAGTTTTCTGATGAGTTGTGCTTGTTCCAAAGGAGAGATCATAATGGATTTTTTGTTCTCACTTGGGAGCCAAAAGTCATTAATACCGGAAGATATATCCAAGTCTCCATAATTTAGAATACCAATCCATTTTGCCATTGTTTCACGGCCTATTTTTTGAGCCAATATCTGGAACGCAGGAACACATGAAACTTGAAAGGCTTCCTTCAGACTCAAATTTTTGTTCCAAGCTGGAAGGAAACGTTGAATGCTATCCCAAGTATAAAAATTGTCATCAGGAGATTTGATGAATTGACATTCAGCTCCAATTAACGTATTCCAAATTTTGAACGTTGAGCAGGGAGCATATCGAATACTTATCTTTGTGGAATCTTGAGTAATAATTTCCCCTGAGTTACAATCAATGAAAACACATGCGACATCCTTCGATTCAATAGCACTTTTCATTATGTTTTCTAATGAACTGTTTTTTGCAAATGAACAGAAAATTAAAAATGAAACGAATAGTGCTACTCTTTGCATCATGCTTTTTTCTCTTTCAATTATTTTGACTTTAGATTTTGAATTGTCCTAATAGCCGTTTCAGATTGTCAGAAAGTATTGATAAATTCTCTGCACTTGTTTTAACCTGTACAATTCCTTTTGCAGTGTCTGAGACTGCACTATTTACACCTGCGATTGTAGAAGAAACTTCTGATAGGCCAATTGCTGATCCTGTAACATTTTTTGATACATTCTGCGCACCTGTACTTACCTCGTTTACATTTTTTGATATTTCATTTACTGTAACGCTTTGTTCTTCTACCGCACTTACAATTGTCTGAGATGTTTCATTTACTTCTTCTATGATTTTTGAGACAGATTCAATAGCCTCTATTGCCGATATAGTATTGGCTTGCATAGCTTCAACTTGTTGCTGAATCTCTTGAGTTGCCCGTGCCGTTTGTTTGGCGAGTTCTTTTACTTCACTGGCAACTACGGCAAAACCTTTACCCGCATCTCCTGCGGTTGCGGCTTCTATTGTTGCATTAAGGGCAAGAAGATTGGTCTGATCTGCAATATCGTTGATAACTTCCACTACCTTCCCAATTGACTTAGCGGCTACACCGAGTTTGTCCATTACATCCTTGCTGTTCTTTGCGTGAGTGTTTGCTTCTGATGCTATCTTAAGTTCTTTCTGGCAGTTTCGAGAAACCTCATTGAGTGAAGCGCTCATTTCTTCAATTGCGGTTGCAACACTATTTGCAGATGAAGACATCTCCTCTGCCGCCGATGAGATAGCGTTGATATTTGCTGTTGCCTGTTCGGTTGCGGAAGCAACCGTTGATGACTGTGTGCTCATTTCTTCTGCATTGGTAGCAATTTGGGATGAAACAGTAGAAAGTTCTGTTGCTGAGGCGGCTACAGTATTTGCTTGAATTGTCACATTACGGATAATTTTCTGAAAATTATCAATGATAATATTGTAGGAATCTGCGAGGGTTTTAAGCTCTGAAAACTTATTCAAGTTGCTGGAAGATCGTTGAGTCAAATCTCCATGAGCTAATTGTTGATTCAAGGTAACTATGGCATTAAGTGGAACACTAATTTTTTTCTTGATTACCAGCAGAAGAAGAGCAAATAGCATGAGATCAGATGGTACAATCCATATGATATGTTTTATACCATATATTGCGAAAATATATGTGATAAGGGATCCATATACACTGAATATTACCATCAAGATGCTTACTAATGAAACGATTGAGTTCTTGTACGCCAGTTTGGAAAATGCTATTCCAGCAAAAATCATGAGAGGCAATGTAACCATGAAAATTGTGGTGGTACCCATCATTACTCCTTTGAAATGTGTTTTTCTGGGTTTATAACCCTTTTCGTGCTCATCCGATTGTATTGTATAATTGGCCTGGCAAATTGCTTATTCAGATCACAATATCATAAATCCTTCTTGCGACAAGCAAAGTAATTAGGAAATAATAGGCCTTGATTTTGTTCGTTTTTCAAGTTTCCGTTGGGCTTTGATAAACTGATCCTTAATTTTATCGAATACATGGGATTTTCTTTCTACGACTGACCATCGCTTTAATTCGGACAAATCAATTTTATTGTCTTCCGCAATCATTAACGCTTGATCGAGACATTGAAGGTCATTCCAATGATAATAACCGGCAAGGCGATCCTTAATTGAATCTGTCGGCGATATTATTGTTAATTCGCCTGTTGAATATTTGAGTTTGATGATTTCTTTTACCGGTTCATCACCGACAGCTAGTGGGCCTTCTGGAAATTCAACAAAAAACTCTGTGTCAGGATGTTTAAAATACCGGAGGTCTTCTTTAAATCCAATTTCGGCTAACACTTGTTTTATCTGTTTACGACTGGTAGATAAGTTCTCAATAAAATCAAGATCATATGATTGATATCGATTTGTTGAATATATCGAAACACAGGCACCACCGGAAAGGACAGCTTTAATGCCATTGGCAAAAAGATGTGATGAAACAAAGGCGGCCAACTCACCTATGGTCATGTTCTTTATTTTCTTCATATAGGCTTGCCAGCTCTTCTTGGACGACGACGGTTCTTTAGAAGGTCGTTTCTGATTTCAGTCGGATAAAAGGAAAATGCTTTTTCCAATAACGTTTTTAATTCATTAAGAAAAGGATATCGTGGGTTAAAAGAGTACAGCTTTGTTCTTCCAATTTTTCTGCAATAAATGATATTGCCTAGTTCAAGTCGTTCAAGCTGTTTCTGGATAGGCGTAAGATCAATATCAAAAAACCTTGCTATTTCGCGTGCATATCCATCAGTTCTAATCAGTAGATAGATTAGAACTTTTTCTCGGCTTTGCGAACCAAATAATTGTTCCAGCATATGATGACCTCAATTGGATATTATATGACCTATATATAAGGTCTTAATATATGTTGAAATTGGACGGGTTTGCAATAATTCAAAACTATTTCAATTTCAGAAGGAGACGCAATTATTCCCCTCTTTTCTGAACTATCAACTCTTCACACTTTTCAATTAATCGTTCTCCCTGGAAGACACACTTCAAAACATATGGCATGAAATATTTAATTCGCAGAAAATCATTATACCCAAAACTACCATCATAGAAATTCAGTATTGTGCTTAAAGCTGTTCCGTGTGTTCCAATAATGATGGTAGCGTCTTCGTTTTTGGTCAGGATTTCATTAAGGGCTTCTATGTTGCGATTTTGGACTGAGCCTATAGATTCACCATTATCTTCTGCAAAGGATTTGTTTTCCCAGCGTTTTATAAGAAGCTCAAGATTGCTGCTGCCGATGCCAACTTTACGTTCACGCAGCCTACCATCAGTTTTTATAGGAAGTTTCAAACACTCTGACAAAGCATGGATTGTATCAATGCAGCGTTTATAGGGGCTGGAATAAATGGCATCTATCTTAACGTTTTCGAATAAGTTAAGCAGATTTGTTGAATCTTCTTTGCCGTCAGGTGTTAGCGGTCTTGTTTTGTCATCTTCCCAACTGTGTATTGGCTCTGCATGCCGTACAAAATATACCGTTGTCATATTGCACAATCTAATGAAGAGGTTTCAAGCACGGATGAGGTTAAGATTTTGAAACTTGAATATTCTCAGGTTGTATTTGTTCAATTTTACCATTATGAAAAACAACAATTGAGTTTCCATCGCGTTTATGTTTCGCAAGGGCTTTGACTACACCTCTTTTTACGCCTTCCTTTATTCGTTCTATCTTTTCTCTGTTTGTAGTTATTGGCATTTAGAAACCTCCAATATTTTATTCCAGGTAACTTTCTCATAAATCATAATTTCAGACTCGGGCTGTTTTTCAGCAACAATAATTGGTGTAATATCAGAATTATCAAAGACAATCCAATTATCTGTAATCGGGCAGAATATCTGAAAGAAATTCCTGAGACCGGCGAAATATCTTCTCAGAATTGTCTCTATTGGTATGGAGTGTCCACCAGAACGAACTCTGGATGCAACACGTGCGACCGCCAACTCAGGACTTTGTAACCAAACATAAACCAACTTATAGGAATTTTCTTTTTTACACACAAGTAAACCACCAAATTCTCCAAGGCTCACGAGATTTTCCCCAATGGGCTCAATTCCCGTATTCTCCGTTCTATGTATCGCCAGCTTTCATCAATATATCATGCCAATTCCCTCAAAAACAACCATTTTGCCAAATACAACCACAAGGCCAAAGTTGTATATATCGTCACTCTGTCCATTCTGCTATTTCACACGTTTCATAATCCGGCATGTAATCCCCAAAATCTTCTACCTTTGGGGGCTCTTTGAGAAGTGGGTATTTTACCGGCTTCAATGGTGGAGATAATGCTTTGGGCGGCGGTCGTGTTTTCCTATCTCGCCAAAGACCGTTACTTTTGAGAATATCTCTAGCTTTTGCCTCTGAATCTATGAAGCCCACAATCTTCATTTCACCGCCACATTTTTGGCACTGAAGCGGATCTACTTCAAATACGAGGCGAATCATTGCAGCCCAATAGAGCTTGAACTTGCTACGAGCCTTAATCTCCTCAACTCTATGACGGATATCAAGTAACCTGTTGATCTCTTCCTGTTTATCTGCAAGTTTCTGACGGTATCCACGACCTTTATTTGAATATCTGCCGTAGAACCTGATCTGATGTTCACCTTTATTCGGTATATGCTGAGTCACT
>JAEUSG010000086.1 GCA_016788315.1 Fibrobacterota bacterium
TATTTTTTTTGATGAAACTTCTGCAACATCCTGCGAGCCAATCATTTTGTCAATTAGCTTGCGGTACCAGCTTTTCGGTACTGCATTTGGTTTTGCACTTGAAGATAGCTTTAATGGTTTCCCGCTCCTTTTCGAATCAGCAGCAGCAAGATGTTCAGACAATTCAGAAAGAGTGAACGGTTTTTTCATTATCGCATCGGCCCCTTTATCCAGTGCTGATGCTAGTTCGGAATGGTCTGCCGTACCTGAAATTAAAAGAATGTAGGCTTTTGTGTTTCTTTCACGAATTGCCATAATAGCTTCGTGACCATTCATAACAGGCATATTTACATCTAAAATGACCATATCATGTTGCCATTGCCTGTTTGCCTGATATGCTTCAGAACCATTGGATGCAACAGTAACAAGACAGCCGCTTGTTTCTAAAAAGTCCTTAAACAAATCAAGAATAGCCGGTTCATCATCGGCGCATAGAACGCGTAACTTTGCTGATGTGCTACTCATGAGTAATGGTTTCTTTGATATTGGCATATGTTTATTTAAGCGCTTAACACAATATAATTATACTACATTTTTCCAATTGGTGCAACTCTTTTTTTTAAAAGCCAAACACTTCCCATCATAAGACTAGTCTTTATACTTGCCCAGGATTGTAAGACACTCAGACTCACACGCCAGAAAAGCATCCACAATATCGGGATCGAAATGACGCCCCTTCTCCTCAAGAATAATTGCCTTTGCCTTTTCGGGAGGCACCGCACTTTTATAACAGCGCTTAGACGTAAGAGCATCATACACGTCCGCTAGTGCTACTATTCGTGAAGATAGCGGTATTTCTGTCCCTTTTAGGGGTTTATGACCAGGAATGTTCAGAGTACAGTGTCCACCCTCCGGTGGATAATTTGGATAACCTGTTCCATCCCATTTCTGATGATGGTTATATGCTATCTCCTTGCCCAGAGTAAGGAATGATCTGAATGTCAGCTGTCTTTCAACATCCCGTAAAGTATCTCCGCCATACACTGTGTGATATTTCATCATCTCAAATTCTTCGGGAGTCAGTTTGCCCGGTTTTTTCAGAACTGCATCTTCAATACCCACTTTTCCAATATCATGCAATGGTGCTGAAATAAAGATTTCATCGACATAAGTATCTGTAATATAGTGCCGGTATTTAGGATTGTCACGCAAGGCCCTCGCTATCATCTTGCTGTAATGAGCCATTCTAATTACATGGTTACCGGTCTCCGGATCCCTGTACTCAGTTATTTTTGAGAGACCAAGAATTGAAACTTTCTGGATTTCATCACGTTCTCTGGTGCGCTCACCTATCTCTTTTTCGAGTGTCTCATTATAATTTGTAAGGACCTCTTCGAACTTCTTTTTTTCCGTTATATCAATCAGAGTTCCCTGAATTTTTATCCCTTCAGGAGTATCCAGATGCCTTGAAGAGAGCTGGGCCCACCACTCGCGTCCTTGATTATTTTTGAGATGGATTTCTATTGAAGTAATAATCTTCTCTCTCGTTACCGTTTCCATAACAGAGGGGCGCTGTGAGGGATCTACCCAAAAGCGTTCAGAGATAAATTCGTCGGCGACTAGCTTTTGCTGTCCCTCTTTAAAAAGCTCTGCATACGAAGGATTTATGTATGAGACATCCCCCATTCCAAGTCCCTGCTTCACGATAAATATACCGGCAAGGGAGGCATCGAGAACTGACTTTTCTGAAAACTCCTTTTTTGCAGACATCTGTTGCATAAGGATAAAATAGGTTGCGCCCGATATTAATAACCCTATTAGAAGTGCTCCGAAAATAATATTAAGTAATGTGTAATAATCAGAGGCACCTACAACAGCAGCGCCGCCAGCTACAAGTGCAAGTGCAGCAAGTCCGCAGAAAATAGAAATTCTAAGTTTTAGTAGGCTTGACATAACTCCATAAAAGTCAATGTTTTATATATGACAATATAAATTCAACCGCTCTCTGTGTCAAACATGATATTTATATCCTTGTAAGAAAATCCTCGACAGACACGGTTGTGTTCAGATCTATGACAAGGTTTATCACCTCTTCCTTGTCTATTGCCATTTTTCTTTCAGGAAACTGACCCTCTTTTGATAGCATCATCTCTCTTTTACTTACATGCAGCGGCTCGAATCGGACAATTTTATGGTGTTTTCTCTTTTCAACTCCGGAACCAACCCCGAAAATACCATCTGCTCCAGACAGTCCCTTTCCCTTTAAGACCCTGTCCAGTTCTTCTCTGCTTAATTGAAAAAGCAGACCGGAATAATAAAGAAGATTAGTACCGCACAACGGGCATTTCATAATGATAGCATGAGAGGCATCAGCCATCCTTAAAGGAAAGCTACCGTTACAGGCAATACAGATAAGGGAGCTATCAGCCCTCTTTGGCATCAGATTTCTTTTCACCTTTACTTGGGGTGGATTTATAATCGCTAGCATACCATCCGCTGCCCTTTAATATAAAGCCGGATGGAGCGATTATTCTTTCTACTTTCCCCCTGCAGCCTGCTACTTCACACTTTGTCAGAGGATCATCTGTAATTTTCTGCCATGTCTCAAACTCATGACCGCATTTTGAACATTTGTAATCATAATTAGGCATATGCTCGTTGTCCTTTCTA
>JAEUSG010000133.1 GCA_016788315.1 Fibrobacterota bacterium
TTGCTCCATTGCTTTGACCTGTGGGGGAAACACCTTTACTGAATACAACACTGCGTGCTGCAGGACTGAAAAAGCTCCATGACTGAGTTAACGGCTGACTCTGACTGTCAAAATTTCCGTAAACGATGCCTTTCCTATTCTTAAAATCAATCCTATCTAGGGAAACAGTAGGAACTTTTTTATTCAGAATAGCTATGCCGTTTCCATCAGTTGCAGCATACAGATAATCTCTATAAACTGCGAGTCCGGTAATAAAATCTTCTGGAACACCTTCCGCTTTAGACCACGACTGCACGCTGTCTGTTTTTGTGTCGTAACGGGTGACAAGTCCCATGCCGCCAAGCCAGAGATATCTGCCATCACCAGCCATGCTTAAGATCAGATCCTCTTTCATAACCCGACTACCTGGTGCCACACGGAGATCGCGCTTAGCAGGATCAAATATAGAGAGCCCTTTATAGGTTCCAACATATAGTTTACCGAACGCCTGAACAAACGCTGTTACAAAATTATTGGTTAATCCATCATATCGATCGAGGCGACTATGTCGCTCATCGTTTCTGCTGTAAAGTGATATTCCGTTAGCAGATGTTCCAAAAAGAATGGTATCGGAAAGCGCAGTTACGCTGCGTATATTGTCGCTCGAAAGTCCGCTATTACGGTTGAATTTGGTAAAATGTCTACCGCTTCGGCTGAAGGCAAATGCACCGCCGCCATCGGTTCCAATCCATACGTCATCACCGCTGCCGGCAATTGATGTTATTGTGTTTTGAATCCCGCTTTCCTCCGATGCAATAGAAACAAGAGTCCCGCTCACCATGTTGTATATGACAAGAGTGTTTCCAGCACCTATCCACATAGTATCACCTACGGCCTGCATACACGAAGGAACACCTTTCGGCATCTTAGTCTTGTCGATTTGCGCAATCGAATCTTTTGTGAGTGATATTATTGATACACCTTTATCTGTAGCGGCGTACATTACCCCTTTTACAATCTGAATTGATTTGACATAATTAGAAGCGAGTCCGCTTCGGCCAGCTTTCAGATATGTCCACTCCTGGGAGTAAACAAAACCCAGAACAAACATAACAGTTATAGCAAGATTTCTTATCATTTACATTTTCCCAATCTTTTCCAGCTTCATTGTTACGTTCTGTATATAGTTCAGCGCTTTCTTATGATCCGGCTTTATAGAAGTAACCTTCTTCCATACGGCTATTGCCTCATGGTATTTACCCTCTCTATACAAATCGATGCCCTGAACAAAAAGCTCTTCGCTCTTTTTATCAGACACAGTCAATGTTTTTTCCTCGGCAACGGCTAGTTCTTTTCTGGCTGTCTGAAGGCTCTTAGCTATCGATTTATTATCCGGAGCAATATCCAATGCCTTTTCATAAATAGCAACGGCATCGCCGAATTTCTTCTGCAGAGATGCCCGTTGAGCCTCTCCGGCCAACTTAAGCATTTCAGCCTCATTCTCACTTCGTTTTCGCTTTTCACTAAGAGATCCTGCAGAGCGTTTTTCAGCATCAGCTATGTATTTCTTGAGCATCTCATTCTTCGAGTCCTCAGGAAGTACAGCCTGCCACTCTTTTAAAGCGTTTTCGTACAGACCGGCGTTATATTGCTCAAGTCCCCGATTAAAGCCGGTAGCGACTCTTTTACGTGATTCTATTGAAGCAAGCCCCGCTTCCGCTGCTGCTATTTTCTGTTTTACTCCAGGATATGCCGGTTCATCATTCTGTATAATACGCAGCATATCCAGCGCCTCGGCGAACTTACCGGCATCTATTGATTCGTTTGCAAGCCTGAACGAACCATCAAGAAGAGCTTTCCGCTCCTCCTTTTCAATGGCCTCTGTAAGCATTTTTGCCAATGCTGAAAGGTCGGCGCTGCTGGGATATTGATATGCCGCTGTCCTCGCCTTATCAAGAGCTTCTGCAGTTTTGCCTCCGTCACGCAGCTTACTGATCTCTTTCATAACTTCTGCGACCGCTTCATTAATATCTTTGGATACTGCCTGGATTTTACTCTTAATCTGCTGGTTATCCGGATTACTGTTCAGAGCATCTGTTAAAACACGCAGAGCCTCATCACTCTTTTTTGCCTTAACCAGCCGGTCTGCCTCATTCATTACCTGATCAACAAAAGCTTTCTGCTGCTTTTCTACTGCATCGATCTGATTTTGGAGCAGCAGATTTCCCGGTGCGGCAGCAAGCCCGCTCTTCCATTCAGAGAGAGCCTTTGAAACGCTGCCCTTTTGCGCGAAGTAAATACCATGCCGTAAATAGCAGTCAGCGATGGAATCCATTTTTGCATCAATAATTTTCAGATATTCAAGAGGTTCTGTGCATGCAGGACTCTTTTTTATCTGATCTTTCCAGTAAGCGTATGCCTCCTGTAGGTTTCCTTTTTCGTATAATTCAAATCCCTTCTCAAATTCTGCACGGCACTGTATACCGCTTGCAGTCACTCCGCTTTGTGAACTGCTTTTTTGAAGAGAGCGGAGAGTTTGAAAAAGTCTCGAGTATGCCAAAGAGGAGGCGGGCAGCTGTTTTAAAGTTTCTATAAAACGGTCAAGGGCTCTTTCGTATTCCTTATTCTCCTGGGCACTTAACCCCTGTTTGTATAGAGTGACAGCCATGCGGTATCTCTTTGCCAATACTTCATCAGAAATCTCTTCGAGCGAGAGATCATCGGCTTCATCTGGCAACCCAAGCAGAATGTTCAAATCCCGCCTAGCGTTATCCGCCTTATTGCCTTTATCAACGGCAGGAGCAGCAAATGCTGTAAGACACAGTAAAAGCAGAAAAATTGGCATAGTGACTAAAATAACAGTACAACTGGTAAAAATAAAGAGATATAATGTATTTATCCTTGGGATGAAGCGGGTCGGGCGGCCGCGTTTGTCTGGAGTGCGAAAGCACTTTACAGGCAAATGAGGAAAGTCCGGGTACCAAAGGGCATGATGCTTCCTAACGGGAAGGCGGGGCAACCCGACGGCACAGTGCAACAGAAAATAGACCACCACGTGTGTTCACTGTAGGGGCAGGCAATTGCCTGCCCCAAACATACACACGAGGAAAGGGTGAAACGGCGAGGTAAGAGCTCACCGCCCGTACTGGTAACAGTCGGGGCAAGGCAAACCCCATCAGGTACAAGGCCAAATAGGGAAGGATGGAACGGCCCGTTCCGTTTGAACTTCCGGGTAGGCTGCACGAGGTACGTCGCGAGGCGTACACTAGAGAGATGGTCGCACAAATACAGAACCCGGCTTACAGATCCGCTTCTCCCTTTTTCTTTTTGATAACTATCTGTTCACTTTTTCAAAGAATGCAGATATTGGGAAATCTGTCAAAAACTTTTCAGGAAAAAGAAGATATCCGCTTTCCGGTTTGGATTCCTGAAAATAGACATACTCCCAACCCTTGGCTGTAAACTTCTTCAATACCCGCCTTTTATCTTTCTGTTTTGCAGTTTCAGTCCAATCAACCCTGAGAACTTTGCCGTGAAAACGGGATATTTGACCTACATCAGGAAACTCGTTTGAAATCATTGACTTACCAAACTCTTTTTCAAACCATACTTTTCTCTGAACAAGAACAACATCTTCAAGATTATCTTCACAAAAAAGCTCACTGGAAACCTCTGTCATCGCAGATGAGGGAAAAAGTACATGGCCGGACCTATCATTGTTTTCTTCAATATAGATGGGAGCCCATCCATTCGAAGTAAACTTTTCCATCTGACAGAGATTTTGTGACTCATCTCCAGCCACCAGCATCAATTTTCCATGGAAATGACTCACCGTTTCACGATCTTTAATATTTACCGTTTTCTGTCTGAGCTGTTCTGTGCTGTCTATAAGAACAAGTGTTCCCTTCTTAATCATGTGCCCCTCCATTTTTTATGTGAATAATTTAACCTAATACATTGTAAAGATAACATCAAACCATAACAATTTCTACATTTTTAGCAAATATCGGACTCTTCATCTCTTTTTTTATAAGAAATAAACTATTTTACCTCTCTTAAGTTTTGAACATTTGTGTTTTATCTTAACGGCAAAAGGCGGTAAAGAAATAATTATGAGAGATCTATCCAAATACAAAATCGTGCTACCTGGTGCGATAACGAGTTTAAGCATACTTTGCGGTCTATTTGCAGTAATTTTTGCATTCAATGAAGATTTGATTGCTCATCATGGCGGGTGGCTAGTTGTTTCCAGCTGGCTTGTAATTTTAGCGGCAATGATTGACGGAATAGACGGAAAAATTGCACGAATGACAAACTCCAGCAGCGAATTTGGAATACAATACGATTCAATTGCGGATGTCGTAACCTTTGGCATGGCGTCAACAATTGTGATTTATCGTCAAATCATAATGGATGCTGTTGTAAACAATCCAGCATATTACATAATACCTATAATTATACTCCTGTGCGGTGCTATCCGACTAGCCAGATTCAACACTACAGCTAGTACAAGCGGAAAAAAATGTTTTTATGGTCTGCCAATACCTGCTGCTGCCGGCACAATGATGGCTCTTTTCCTTTTTCTAAGTGCTCTTGAAACGGGTTTTGATATTGATGGTTTCCCTAGTATAGTTTTGTCAACTGCCGCCAAACTGAGAATAACAGTAATATTTGCACTTGTAGTATCAATACTAATGGTATCAACAGTTAAGTTCAGCATTACCCATAGCTTTCTATTTGCAGACATTCCAAAGAATAAAATTCGTTTTGGAATCACTCTCTTAATTTTCCTTGTTTTATTTATCAATGCGGGCACAGCGTTTTTCCTGATATCTGTTTTCTATATTATTTATCACATTTTAGCCGCACTTTTTAAGAAGAATGAGGTTGAATAGTTAAAATGAAATTTGGTATTGTAGTTTTTCCAGGTGGTTCATTTGCTGAAGATTACGTTCATGTGATTAATGATCTATTATCGTGCAAAACAGAATATATAAGCCATAACAATACAGAACATCTGCGCTATGACTGCATAATACTCCCGGGAGGATATTCCTATGCCGACAAACCCCGTTGCGGCAGCGAGGCCCGCTTATCTCCAGTAATGAATGAGATAATTTCATTTGCATCAAACGGCGGCCCTGTAATAGGCATTGGTAACGGCTTTCAGATTCTTACAGAGGCACATTTACTCGACGGAAGACTCGACGCGAACATTGAAGGTAAATTCATCTGCAGAGAGAGCTATATCAAAGTTGAAAACAGATCCACAATGTTTACATCTTCTATTAACAAAGATCTCATCCGCATGCACACGGCGCACTATTTCGGCCGGTACACCGGCGATGCAGGAGTTGTTGACAGAGTTGAAAATGAGGGACGTGTTGTACTCAGGTACTCCGACAAAGATGGACGCATAACAAGCGAGAGCTGCCCTGAAGGTTCGGAAAACAATATTGCAGCAATTATCAGCAAAAGCGGCAATATCATCGGAATGATGCCTATGCCTGAAAGAAGTGCAGATGGATTATACGGAAATAGTGACGGGCTTGATATTTTTAAATCGGTTCTTGCACAGGTTGCAAACTAGAAAGGTAATTTGCCAATGAGAGACAAACCTCTTTCAGTTCTGCTGGTCATAATAGTAACCGGTTTTATTGTAGGCTCAATACTGGGACAGGCGTTAGGACTGCTGCTGCCTGAAAGCACGCCCAAAGCCTTCCTCCTCGAAAGCTACTCTCCCAGTTTCGGCTTTCTTGATAATGGACCACTCATAATCGACCTGTTTGTAATAAAAATAAAATTCGGAGTTCAATTTACATTTAACATAGTCGGCGTGATAGGAGTCGCTGTAGCTTCGTATATTTTCCGCTGGTACAAATGAGGTTAAAAAATGGCGTTTCACAGACATAAGTTACTTTCGGTCATCCTTTTATTAAGCAGCTTAACGCTGGCAATCAATCTTGGTTTTCAGGCTTCTATTGATCAGCAGGAAATTGCCCAGGACGAAAATGTAACTGTCACAATTCAGATTTCCGGCGAAAATCTTAAAGAGGCTCTCCCCTTTCCAACAGTGGATGAAAGCGCTGATTTCAAACTCGTATCAAAAAATCAGGGGCAATCGTCCTCACAAAATATTACCGTTATCAATGGTAAAATGACACGGCAACTAATCAATGTCACAACTTTTAATTTTGTTTTCCAGCCACTCCGAGCAGGCGACCTCAAAGTTCCAGGCTTCCATTTCAGTTATCAAGATTTTCAGAAAAATATCAGCCCGACTAATGTAAGAGTACACAAAGTTGAACAGGAAAGCGGTGTTGGCGGTGCTATTAGCCTGATTCTCAAATTTGCCAGAACAAGCCTATACGTAAATGAACAGACAGCTCTAACAGCAATAATCCGAAGGAGAGCTGATGCCAATATTGGAGGAGTCAGTGCTCCAGACATTGAAAAATCACTCTCAAAGTATTTTTGGGTAAAACCGCTTGGCGACAAGAAATGGCAGGGTAAGCGAATTGACATTGGCGGAGTACAATACGAAGAGTTCTCACAAAGCTATGCTGTTTTCCCTGTTATGGAAGGAGCTATAACAGTTCCTGCTATTGAACTTAAATATTCTGTAATAGAACAGAGAAGGCGCCGTTCAAGAGATCCTTTTGATGATGCCTTTTTCGGATCATTCTTTGAATCTACAACAACCAAAGACAAAACCAAATTCTCTGCACCTGTCAGACTTAACATAAAATCACTTCCCGATGCAGGGCGGCATCCTGAATTTGAAGGCGCTGTCGGTAATTTTAAACTTACAGCCTCAGTTGACAAAACATCTCTAAAGGCTGGAGAAGCTCTTAATCTTAAAGTTGTTGTTTCCGGCAAAGGAAATGAAAAAAGCATCAACGCCGTTACCATACGGAAAAAAGAGAGATTTGAGCTTTTCGATCCAGAGATTACAAGCAGCGCCGACGTTCGCGGGGGCGATGTAATTGTCAGCAAGACATTCCGTTTTGTCATGATACCGCAGGTTGAAGGAGAGCAGGAACTGGGCCCTGTAATCATACACTTCTTTAATCCCGAAAAAGGCTCATACGACAGCAGTTCTGCATCTATACAAATCAACGTGGCAAAAGGAGCCGGCGGCAGCGCTGCGCGTGGTGCTGCTTACGTATCTAAATCTGATATCAGAGTCATGGCTAAAGATATACGATACATCAAGACTGCTGACAAAGACATTCGAGACATGACAAAACGACTTGACAAAACCATACCTTATGCCATTATTGTAATTCTTCCATTCTTGTACACAGCCTTTTTCCTATTCTATCGCAGACACTCCATCAGATTGAAAACTGATGCAGAATATGTCAGAAACAGGAAAGCGCGCAAACAGGCAGACAAATGGCTTATCGACGCAGGAAAACTTCTTGCCGAAGGCAAAGGTTTTGATGATGCAATTCACAGAGCTGTGTCCGGTTATATTGCAGACAAACTTAATCTGCCCAACGGCAGCCTTACTACTCCGGACATTGTTGCATATCTGTCAAAGAAACATCTTAAAGACAACTCAATAACTGCAGAGATATCAGCACTTCTTGAAGAGTGTGACCTAAACAGATTTGCCTCTTTCTCCTCAACCAAGGAAGAAAGAGAAGGCCGTATGAAAAGAGCAGCTGATTCACTTGTTAAACTGTCACGGGAATTATGATTATGAAAAAACTGATTATCATCACAATTCTGGCAATTTCTGCATTTGCAGGCGACATGGAAAATGAACTTTTCAAAATGGCTAACAAAGCCTTTGAAGCCGGCAGATATGACTCAGCTGCAGCACTTTACACAAAAATCATCGATGCCGGCTACCATGATGCAGACGTCTACTACAATCTCGGAAATACGTTTTTCAGGCAGAAGAAGCTTGGTGAAGCGATATTAAACTACGAGAGAGCATACTGGCTTAATGAGTCTGATGCTGACATTAAAGCCAACATTGAGTACACAAGAGCTCTCACAAAAGACAAGATTGTCCCTGCTGAGCAATCGATGTTTTTCACAGTACTTTTATCAATTCACAATCTGTTAAGTCTCAGAATGCAGGCAATATTGATTGCAGTCCTGCTAATCGCACTGGCTCTGTTTCTTACAGCATATTTCTCTCTTGACACCAAACACCGTTCATGGATTAAGGTATTCGGCATAGCCGCAATATTGCTGCTTGTAGGTATTGCGCCATCATTCCTGATAAAAAGGGCAGAACGATCTCACTCTGAATCAGCAATTGTTCTTGCCATGCAGGCAAACATTCTGAACGAACCGAACGGAAGCGAAATTCTATTTACTGTTCACGAAGGAGCAAAATTCAAGATAATCCGAAAAGTAGACGATTATGCCTTTGCCTCTCTGGAAAATGGACTGGCCGGCTGGATAAACCTTAAAGAGCTTGGGATAATTGAAATAAGACAGCATGCTTTTTAACGAAAACTACTTTTTTATTCACGACCTCTCTATTTGCGAACTTGATTCAGAAGAGTCACACCATGCAATTAAAGTCCTGCGCTTATCAATAACCGACACTATTCTGATAACTGACGGCCAAGGAAATTTAGCCGAGTGCATGATAACAGATACGCATAAGGGAATAATCAAGTTTGAGATCCAAAAGCAGATTGAACCAGATACAGTTCAGCCAATCTTTACATTGGCACTATCCATTACCAAGAAGAATTCATTCGAAACTGCGCTTGAAATGTGCGGACAGCTTCCCATAAAGACAATCTTACCATTTTCTTCAACTCACAGCTGCAGACAGACCGAGTTCCTTGAAAATGGGAGAAGACGTTTTGAGGAAAAACTGAAGACCGCGTTGAAACAGAGCAAAAAGAGATGGCAGACCGCCCTGACCGAGACAGCAGACTTTAATACTGTAATAAACAGTGCATCTAACTACGATTCTGCTGCACTTTATGAAAAGCTCAACAAAGGACAGGATACATGTAATCCAGAGCAGATCAGGAAAGCAGCTTCCATTCTGGTTATTATCGGACCTGAGGGCGGTTTCTCGGAAAACGAAATAGATATGGCAAAGAGGGAACATATACCCGTATATTCACTCGGTGATACAAGGCTGCGGGCGGAAACTGCCGCCTTTGCATCGATAATACAACTATCAGCATTAAGGATTTCCACATGAAGAAAGAGATCAAAAGGCTTCCAGACGACCACCTTGCAGAAGCAAAAAAAATGGTAATGAGATATCGCAAGAAAAAGAGCTGCAACAAATGCTACGACCGCGGCTTTGTAGGCATTACAGAAGACAACATGATTATTCCTTGCGGCCACTGCATAGATAATGAGGGAGTCTTCAAAGAGTGGAAGGAATATGTAAACGCAAGAGCAGATCTGAAAGAGCTCTACGGCGATTCACTTGAAGATGAAAAGCCGACTCAAGCTCCACAGAAATAATCTATAATGACAAAAAAGCTTCTGCCTCTTCTGCTGTTATGGACTGCTGCAATATTCGGTGCCAGAACTCATGATGAGATTCTTTATGTTCCGAACAATTTACAAAACAATGTAAAGTTCTGGATATCAGTATATTCAACGCTTGAAACTGATCGCGGCATCATTCATGACATTGACTCGGTG
>JAEUSG010000159.1 GCA_016788315.1 Fibrobacterota bacterium
CGAGTCAATTGAAACAAATTCCATGAGATTTAGCTTGAAAGATGAACGTTGAAGCGTCCTTTTTGTTCTTTTGTTAACAAATGGAAGCAATGAGAGTCTGAGCTTATTCACATTTGAATCAGCATGCACAGCAATCAGCCCCGTTTCTGATTCATCCAATGCAGCACGTAACACTAGCGTGTCAATCTTATGCTGAATAGGGCCATTTTCACGTGCGGTCTGCTGATAATCAACAGCGGAAACTGATATATTTGCAGCATACAACATTGATGATACTGCAGCAAGTACAAATATCATGAAACCTGGAAACACCTTAAGCAATCTACGAAACATTTTGCACCTCTGTTTTTATATTTTTATCAACATATAACAATCCTATTACAAACGCAGCGGAATAAACCACAGACAACACCAGAAAAATTCCATTAAAACCAATTACATCTAACACAGAACCGCCGAAATATAC
The DNA here is from genome assembly GCA_016788315.1 of Fibrobacterota bacterium. Lineage (GTDB taxonomy): Bacteria > Fibrobacterota > OXYB2-FULL-49-7 > OXYB2-FULL-49-7 > JAEUSG01 > JAEUSG01. The sequence goes on from JAEUSG010000159.1 coordinate 467, forward strand.
CACTAGCGAATTTCCCAATCCGCCAATACTGGCCATAGTTCCAAGCGTAACACCTCTTTCGTCGGGTGAGATATGTTTTACAATGATAGCTGTAAGAGCAGGACCAATGCCTGCACCAATAAACCCCATAAAGAAGCGAAGTACATTCAACGAAACAAAGTTATGAACTATTGTGTGCAAAGGATATAATGCAGCTGTTAATGCGATACATGAAAGCAGAACCTTTCTATGTCCCATATGGTCACCCAGCTTTCCAAGCAGCAAAGAACCCAAAACAGTTCCTAAACCTGTAATACTGAAAACAAATCCAAGACGTGTCATATCATTCACAGAACAATTCAGTGCTGCAGCAATAAATAGCGGCAATAGAGGGAAAAGAATCATCCCCGGTGCATCAATTGACAGCCTAAAAATTGTCATATTTCTAAGAATTCTGTTACCAATTACTGTCCGTAATGGCCTTAGTGGTGAGACTTTCGGTTTGTTAAAAGTTTCTGGGTGGTCTGCAGTTATAAACATGAAGACAGCTGCTGCAGCAAACAAATGCACTATGCCTGTCATCATATACAAATTACGAAAACCATAATGGTCTGCAAGAAAACCACCAAACGCAGGCCCAAGAGTAAATGCTGTTGATGCTGCGCTGCCCAATGCACCAAAAGCGAAACCGGTTTTCTCCCTAGGTACAATTCGGGTTAGATAGGCCTGGCATGCAAACATAAAACCACCAAGAAATCCATGCAATATTCGGAGCGCAAGCAATTGATAGACATTGGTCACAAATGCTGTTAAAAACAGACATAAGCCCGCACCACCCATAGCACGGATAACCATCTTTTTATGGCCCAATCTGTCACCAACCATACCCCAGAATGGGAGCGCGAAAACCATTGGAAGCATTGTCGCAGTTGTTAAGCGCGATGTCCATATCGCAACTTCACTTTGTGTTGTCAGCCCCAGAGTACCGAGAAAGAATGGAAATATCGGTCCTAAGAAATTTGCTGATACATAGGAAAGAAAACTGACAGACCAGAAAATCCAAAGAGGTCTCTTCCACCCTTCTAGCATTAGAGCTTCTGAACAATTATTCATTTTATTTGAATTTATTCCTTCTCTTCATTTTTTACCCAAACAAAAACCCGCCGTCAGTTTTTATCTGACAGCGGGTTTTTTGGAAATATTCTTAATTTTATTCTGTTTTTTCAGAGTTTTCCTTTAACCCGCTGTCGGAATTGATATGGGGGAACTGCCATAATATCCCAGGTGTCTCGTGATATGCGACATTTTGTAAGATGGATTGACATGGGCGGTATTCTCTTTTGTTAATTTAAAGATGCTTTAAACTATTATATCAACTGTTCAAAGTCAAGAACATTTTTTATAAAAGTCAAAGCGGTCAAATTAAGTTAGCCTAATGCCTGTGCCAAATCACCAATAATATCCTCTGCATTCTCAGCACCTACCGCAAGGCGGACAAGACCATCTCGGATACCGAGTTTCAAGCGCTGCTCTTTTGTGAGTTTGTAATAACTCACAGTTGCAGGGTGAGTTATAAGGGACTCAACACCACCTAAACTGGGACCTATATTGATAAACTTCAGCTTACTTAAGAATTTATGAACCGTTTTGACATTGTCATCCATTACAAATGTAACAACTGCACCAAACCCCTTCATCTGTTTAACAGCAACATCATGATGAGGATGACTCTTCAATCCCGGATAGTAGACTCTCTTGATTTTAGGATGCTTTTCCAGATATTCAGCAATGGTCTGACCGTTGGCATTAAGCCGTTCCATACGAAGTTCGAAGGTTTTGAGACCGCGTATCAATAGATAGGACGAATGAGGGTCGATACATCCACCGGTGATTTTAAGATACTCGCGGACGGGTTGTACAATTTCCTTTTTGCCTAGAACAACACCTGCAAGAATATCGTTATGTCCTGCAAGGTACTTCGTTGCACTGTGAATAACAAGATCGACTCCATATTCAAGCGGGCGCTGGTTGTAAGGTGTTGCAAAAGTACTGTCAGAAATGATTTTAATCCCGCGTTTTTTGTAAATTGCAACCATCTTTTCCTGATCCATAATATTCAGATATGGATTGGTAGGTGATTCAGAAAAAAAGATCTTTGTGTTCTTTCGAATAGCCTTTTCCATCGCCTTGTAATCGCACATTTTAACTACTGTACAGCCAATATTGAACTTTTGAAGGCAGGTTGTACAAAAATCAAGAGTGCGTTTATACGCATCATCGGTGATTATCATATGATCGCCGGAGTTAAGAAGCGCAAACAGTGTAGTTGTTATCGCACTCATACCAGTGGAAAAGAGAACGGCATCCTCGGCATCCTCGAGCGCAGCTAACTTTGCTTCAGCAGCAACCTGAGTAGGATTACCATATCTGCCATATTCAAAACGTCCTTTAGCACCTTTTTGAAGCTGATCTATTTCATGTGTGCCGCGAAAGATGAATGTTGAAGTCTGAACAACCGGTGTAGTTATCGAACCATATTCATTATAACGGATCTCACCTGAATGGATTGATCTTGTTGACAGGCCCATTTTTTTATCTTTTTTCATTCTGTTTTTCCCCGTAAAGTTACAAACAAATATAGCTACTCTAAAACTGAATTAACAATCTCCCGTCGTGTATCGGAATGCATTGAAATACCGGGCAGAACGTACCAGCTGCCACCTATATTATTCCGACTGATACTGTTTTCGATGTGAATATTGCCACTATGGTCGTTTGTAACAAAGAATATGGACGATCCATGTTCATTCACCCTGTTGTATTCCAGTTTACAGCCATAAAGTGAGAGAGTCATCGTGTTTCCATCATTGTAAATAGCGCCACCACTCCCCCCTCCTGGCGTTCCAATCTTTTGTGGATTCGCACCATTGCCGATTGCTCTATTATGTGAAAACAGACAGTTTATTATTGTCCACGAAACGCCTATGCTGCTCAATGCTCCACCGTTTGAGCCGAAATTGCCATATCCTTCAGAGCCGCCAAATGTAGAATTGACAACATAAACAGGCAGATTGTTATACTGACTGAATACCCGTACCGCACCGCCTCCAACGTCCGGCCCTAAACTGTCGCATTTGTTATTGAAGAAACGGCAGTTGATTATGCTAAAACGACCTCCGCGAACCCAAATCGCTCCACCTCCATCAAACTCTGATTCATTTTCTGAATTGCCATCCATAAAGGTAAGGTTCTGCACTGTGAGCCTTGGAGTATCCTGATTCTGGCAATGCGATGTTGTCCATACTTGATTTTTATCACATGTATTCATGTAAAGAATTCGTGTTACACCACTGCCGCTGAGCGTTACAAGCCCTCCTCCATCAATCACAATATCAGGCTTTTTGTTATTAAAGACTTTCGCAGGACGGGTAAGATAAATTGTAAAGGGTTTAGTTCCACCGTTAAAAACAATCTTGCCACCCTCTGCGACTGCACTTATAAATGCTTCTGGTGTGCAGCTCTCTGGAGTACCGGTACCAATAACAATATCGGGAGAAGAAACATCTTTAGCCTGCCCCTCGGGCGGCACCGTCCAATTGCCATCCGGATTTCCTGCGGGAACTCCCTTTTCTGGATCTGTCGGTATGTAAACGAAAGGTGTTGATGAAATTGAATTATCATCCTGACATGAAAACATTACAGCCAACGCAATGAGAAGGATCAAAGATCGACGTTTTGAATTTAAAAGCATGATAATTGAAGATAATTAAAATCGGGGTGAGAGGATTTGAACCTCCGACCCCTTCGTCCCGAACGAAGTGCGCTAGCCGGACTGCGCTACACCCCGATTAATTTTATCTACTTGTAAGTCGTTAATATATATATCGATACACCAGAAAGGCAAAAAGTTATTGTTTCGTTTTTCCACGTTTACCAAGCACCCAGTAAACAACAAGCAAAGGCCAATAGAGACCTGAACCAGCGTTCATTCCTGTGCCACCAGCTTTCATTCTCAGCATATCGGCAAAAGGATTGTCATTTACAAGATAGGTCCAGGTTGAGGATGGGCGCTTTAGTGAATGCTCTATCTCTTTAATATCATCGTCAGATCTGTTCAATGCTTCATCTATTGCTTCATCAAAATAAGAGATGGCCAATCTATGGAATTCGGCTAAAGGGTCAATTCCACTAAATCTTTGAAGGTGAATACTCTCACGTACTTCTGAAATTTCTGCAAGATAATGTGACCAGGAAAGATCGAGCGAATGAACAGTTATCATATTACCGGCAAGAAGGTTCTCGTTTCTTTTCTGCATATAAACTTTACGCTGTTTCTCCAGCAGCACAGAATACTTAAAAAGGGTGATCTTTATTTCAAGATTCTGACCTTCGATAATACGCTGAACCCTGTTGATCTCATCACGGATTATTGGATCATCAAAATTCATATTACCTGCATTAAAGGTCTTTGGGAAAAGCTCATGCAGCCGGTAACGCACAAACAGATCATCTTCCAAGCTTATAAAAAACTTTGAAGTACCTGGGTCTCCCTGTCTGCCGGAGCGGCCACGGAGCTGATTGTCAATACGTTCACTTTCATGCCTATTGCAGCCGATGACGAAGAGTCCGCCGTTAACGGCAGACTCCAGCTTTATGTCAGTCCCGCGACCTGCCATATTTGTTGAGACTGTTACTGCACCTCTTTTACCGGCAGCAGCAATAATCTCCGCTTCATTCTCATCATTTGCCGCATTAAGAACATTGCATGATATCTTTTCCGACAAAAGCCTCTCTGAAAGCAAGGCTGATTCGCGAACACTTCTTGTACCAACCAATACCGGACGGCCGGTTGAATGTACCTTCACGATTTCGCTGATAATAGCTTCGTTCTTTTCGGCAACAGTTTTGTAAAGGCAATCAGACATATCCATACGTGTGCATGGTTTGTGAGTTGGAATAATTGTCACACCCAGGATGTAGAATTCTTTAAACTCCTTTGCTGCTGAAAGCGCGGTTCCGGTCATTCCGCATAGTTTTGGATAAAGCCTGATTAAATGCTGCAATGTAATTGTATTCAGGATTCTGCTCTGCAGCTGCTGTCTTATGCCCTCTTTTGTTTCTACTGCTGCCTGCAGTGCGTCCGGCCAGCGTCTGCGTTCTGCAACACGTCCGGTCAGTTCGTCAACCAGCTCTACTATCCCGTTTCTTACTATGTATTCCCGATCGCGTTTGAGCAGGTGCTCTGCGTGCAGCGCGGAAAGAATACCTGATAACAGTTTTGAACTGCTGTTATCGTAAAGATTTTCGCACTTAAAATGGTCTTCAATCTTTTTAATACCAGAACTGGTCAGATGAATGTTGCGTTCATATGCATCAAAAGCGAAATCTTCTTCTCTTTTCATTTTACAGGCGTATTCGTGAATGTCAAAAGCCATTTCGACAGATTCAAGAGCATCATCGCCTGAGGGGCCGGCAATAACAAGCGGTATTCTCGCTTCGTCTATTAATATCGAATCCGCCTCATCGATAATTGCTGCATTAAATGGCCGATGAACAATATCCTGCTGTACCATACATAGAGAGTCTCTTAGATAGTCAAACCCCGATTCTTTGGCAGTTACATATGTTATATCAGCAGCATAGGCTTTTTTACGTTCTGCACTGCCCATCTCCTCCTGTATAAACCCGGTGGTAAGACCTAGAAGCTTGTAGACAGGCCCCATCCATGCAGCATCACGCCGGACAAGGTAATCATTGAATGTGAGTACGTGAACACCCTTACCGACAAGCGCATGTAAATATGCCGGAAAAAGAGCGGCGAGAGTTTTTCCTTCGCCGGTCTGCATTTCTGCTACGCGACCTCTAAACATTACCAGACCACTGATTATCTGTTCATCGTAAGCGTTTTGATTCAGAATTCTGGAAGCTGCTTCATAAACCAAAGCAAAGGCATCATGGAGAATAGAATCTAAAGCTACACCTGTCGATACTTTATTTTTTAATGAATGTGATTGAGAGGTAATTTCACTATTACTAAGAGATTTTAATGCCGCCCGTTTATCATGTATTAATTGGAGATCTTTTTTATAACTGTCTATCGAGTATTCAATATCGCAGCCGTTTGCTTTTTCAACAAATTCATAAATTTTCCGTCTTACTCGCGTCAGCATTGATTTCTCCAATTCTACAGGCATATCTTTAAATTATGAATATACTAGTGACCGGTGCTACCGGAAAATTCGGTCCCATACTTATAGACTCGCTGCTCAAAGAAAAACATTCGGTAAGAGCCCTGGTGCATAATACCCCCATAAACATTGCCGGTGTTGAATCAGTTGCAGGCAGTATCACAGACAGAGAGTCACTGGTAAAAGCGTGTGACGGCGTTGATGCAATTTGCCATCTTGCTACTGTTAAAGGCAACAGAGACAGTTTCATAAATATTAATCTAGGCGGTCTTTTTCTGCTGCTCGACATAATATCAAAGAAAGCTGCTCCTCCCCGTTTCATTCTTCTGAGCGGCGATAATACTCTTCCAATATTTGATTACGAAAATGCTGCACCTATGAATGAAACTCATCCAAGGTTATTTGTTGATGATGAATATGGATTATCTAAAATCCTTGAAGAAGAGATGGCGATGCAATATGCAAAGAAGTACAATCTCCCAATCACAATTCTCAGAAGTTCATGGATTATGGAAGACCAGCGTTCCGTCAACTTGTGTCATCCTAAAAAGGGTGCGTGGAAATCATTTCTAAATGAAGAGCTTAGAATGCGTCTGGATAGCGGTGAAGATTTCAGAATCATTCCTTACGATGCCAATAACAAACCTCTCGTTAGGCATGTTATAGATCCAAGAGATTTATCGCGCGCTTTCAATTGGGCTTTGACGGCAGACAATATCAGCGGTGAACTTTTCAACATTTCAGGAGCCAAGACTTTTGACTACAAAACATTGGCTGAGTATCTCAATTCTATCGAAAATAAACCAACCTATAATCTTATCTTAAATAATGTGCACTCCTTTGAAATTGATACTTCAAAGGCAGCCAGGCATGGCTTTAAATCTATCTATACAATATACGACACCATTAAATGGGCGCTGGGAATAAAATGAGCGCAAGTGCAGCAATAATTACAAAAATCGCGTCTGGAATTTTCGCATTTATTCCAGGCCCTCCTGAAAGATTGGCCTCAAATTCAACGATTATTATCGGTGATAAATTCGGTATTATTATCGATTGCCAGATGACGCCTGAGAGAGGTGTTGAGTTGTGGGATGCTTACAAAAAACTTACAACACTACCTCTTAAACATGTCATCCTAACTCATTGGCATGGCGACCACTGGATAGGTCACGACAAGCTTCCGTATGAATCAATGCTGATACACAAATCGGCATTTAGCCAGATAGTTTCAGAAGGTGAGAAATGGGTAGCAGCATTCTCGGAAAAGTTTCCTCCGGGGACAATGGACAGTGTAACTATTCCAAAAAATGTTATTCAGATTGACAGAGATACAACAATTGACCTTGGCGGTTTAAAGATCAATTTAATTCCTGCAGGACCCGCCCATTCTGCAGGTGACATAATAATAAAACATGCAGAATCCTCCACTGTGATTTCCGGCGATCTCTTTTTTGTAGGTCGCCCACCCTATGCCGGAGATCCAGCAAAAAACAAAGACCGATGGCAGAAATGGATGCAGACAATTTCAGAAATTAAAAATGTTGCTATAGTACCAGGTCATGGTAAACCAATAGACGGAAATACTGCGAAAAAACTTATTCAAGTTATAAACTAGAACACAATTACTGCATCATACCTATTGTGACCATAACTGCGCATCCAGCCACAAATGCTATGATACTATACTTTCTTTTCCGCTTATCCATTTTTTGCGAATAAGCAAAGTCGTAACATTCCTTTACAACATCTGGCCTGGTTATTTTCGGCGGTTTGGGAGGCAACATCAAAACACTGCCTCCGAACAAAAATATCATGGGGCCGACTGCAGATGATAAAAGAAATATTGAAGCGGTACTTATTTTAAGACTTCTTTGTTCGGCATCGGCTCTTCCCAGACTGTCTGAAAAATTACATGCATCTAGCATAAACATTTTCTGTAATTCATAATTATCTGTTGTATCTTGCAGGGCATACTTCAGTCTTTTATTATAAAGCATTACAATTTTTGAAATGCTCTCGTACCTCAATATTCTGTATGATGCGAAAGTACCAGACAAATTATCACACAAAACAGAATCGTCTTCAATCCATTTTTTCAGCAAATCCGGGTTAAGTTCAGATACTCTAACACATAATCCGTTTTTGCAATATTCACTGATATAAGTACCGAATAAATTATTCTCTTCTCGGATTTCTATACTTTTATGAGCATATTCCAACGAGTCCAGATATGTTGCATTTAAAGTATCAATAGGTATCTCAGCCGTTAGTGCAGGTACTATTAGTGTAAGAGATGCGATAATAATCAATGAAAATATGGACTGAGCCAAAGTATGAAACCTCCTATTAATCCTACAGCAAAGATACTCCACTGAATTGTTTTGACGGAGCTGGTGTTGTGAAGCTCCTTGCTGTCTTCTTTATGTATACGGTTTTGCATAATTATTAAGTAACGCATCTGTCGGCTGTTAAGATCTCTATACCGCGTTTGTCTATAAACTTTATAAAGCGAATCAGATGATATATTTGCGGTATCAACATGTTCAGAAATTCGTTTCTCTATCTCGATTGTTACTGCGGAATCATTTAACCAAAAAATATCATTTTCCGCTATTGCAAAAGATACGATCAAAAGCATAAAAATATAAAAGTTATGTTTATTCATAAATTATCAATTAAGGTAACCATAATTAGGGCTAAAAAAATCATCGTCTTTACCGAGACCTCGTCCAAATTTAAATCCACACCCAACGTATAATTCCTGAAAATTTTTACCCAGGAACAATGTAGGAGTTTCGATTAAAGCTATATATGGTGCGGCCCAAAGAGAAGCTTTTAGGGCCAACTGAACCGGCTTATTATGCTGAAAAACAAGAGCAGGTCCTATAGATGTCCCTACGGAGGGAAGAAAATCTTCATTCGTCATCATAGTCTGCCAATCAACGTACAAAACATATGATTTTTTTGAAACAGCAAATCCAATATCAATACCCCGAACTGTTGAATAACCGTCAACAAAATGCCAGTATCCCAATTCTATGCCAACCTGAGTCGTCATTTTTACCGAACCGCCGAACCGTATAACCGGACCTAATGTAATTAGTTTTACATTATTAAACTCTGAGAATGTGTTTCCGGCAACAAACAAGAGTAAAGCTATAAAACATTTTGCAATAGTCATAGCATGTCTTTCAATTTTCTCTTCTGACGATATCCCAAAGTTTGAGATCAATTTCACTAGTAATATCTTGATTAGGTATGCTATTGCTATGAACTTTTAATGCATCAATTCTTGACTGAACATCCGGATGTGTACTAATGATTTCCCATACTTTTATTCCCTTTTCACTTTTGAATGTTTCCAGAAGTTCGCCCATGTGGCGTCCTGAAAAGCCATTTTTCACTAGAAACTCCACTGCAAAACTATCTGCAGCAGACTCAAGATCTCTGTTATATTCCAGGCTCTTTAAAAGGTCTGCATTTTGCACTATTGCAGCGGATAAACCTGTTGCATCACCAAAAAGGAAAGTTAAAAGCAGATAAGAAGATAGTGAACGGATCAATGTTCTTACCGTATGCCGTAAATATATGTGTGCGTATTCATGACCGACAAGAGCAACAAAAGTGGAACATGAGTTCATTGAATAGATTAGTGAATCGTAAATAAATATTGACCCGCCAGGAATTGCAAATGCATTTTTATCGTTCGATTTTACAATGTAAACGGTAAGCGGATCATCACCTTCGAGCTTCAAATTGTCCACAATTTCCTGTGCTGCTGCTGTTTTCACACTATCCAATTCAAATTGTGAAAGCAGTTTAGCATTTAATCCCTCGCCAAGATATGATTCTACAGATGGAGGCATCTTAACCGATGCTTTCTCTGCAATTATTGGCAAAAGAAAGATGTATGATAAAACTATCAATCCGATCAAAATCGATGTAATAACTAAAATTGCCGAAAGCTTCAGTTGAAGAATTTTCTGATAAGGAGATTTTAAAAATGATGCACTGCCGTATGTATTCTTTAATGCATCAAACGCAGAGAAATCATCAAACTTCAGCGAATGAACAGGGTATTTGCCATAAAATAAGATCAGTTCATTCTTCGAAAGATTCTCAACCTTATGAATTTCTGAAACTGCCCAATCTACAGTGACGGCAACATCGCTTTCTAAATATTCAATGCGTATACAAGTATCGAGTAATGAAATTTCGGCAGGAAAACCAAGAGCGCTCTCACCATTGAAATAGCGCCCTTGATATTTCATATTAGATTGAGAGACCGTCAACGTTTAGTGAATCAGAAAGGGATTCGCCGACTGCACCTGCAGGCTGAAGTTTTCCCTGCTTAATTAAAGAGGCATCAAAGGTACCGGTAAGTTCGATATTATCAACTAAAAACCTGATATTTCTAAGAACAACAATTGGAAATGCAATACCCAATGTAAAGATCAGTATAAGTAAATTTGGTACTACAAGTTTAAAAACTGCGCCGGCTGTTACTTTTGATTTAAATTTGAGACCGAATTCATTATGTACAACCCTTGTGTTGTCAATAAAGTAGTGGTATAAATTTCTAGCAAACCAGAAACCATATATACCTGCTGTTATCAGCGTTAGTAGATAGACAACGAAAACTTCAAAGAAGTAGCCACTGCCCTCTCCATCGAACTGAAGTTTAACATCACCTAGTTTGGTATTTTCGAATATGTACTTTCTTAAATCTACTGCAAACCAGAAGCTGTATATGCCTAATGTGACTATAGACAGTAGTGTCCCCTTAATGCAAATTGCATACATATCTCCAGTTGTCCCTGTATAAGACATTGTAATGCCATTCCATGTTGTTCGGGAAAGGCGATATTTCATAGAACCATGTATTGCAAGTGGTATAATTACCATGAAAATGGCAAAATAGACAATGAAAGCTCCAATCATTAATGCCACTGATTGCGTGAGGCTTGCAAAAATGATAATTACATAAGCTAACGCTAAAATTGCGATAGACCTGATAAACCCCCAAAACATCTCTTTTCCAGTACCGTGAAATGCAAATTTTCCGCCGCAAAACTCAGTATTCTGATATAGGTAACGCATTGAGGCCGCTTTTGCCCAAAAGTAATAGATTCCAATAGTAATAATTGTCATGAATACATGAAATAACTTCATTGAAAAGAAAGGACCATTTTCACCGCTGAACTTTATTGAAAGGCTTGAAGAAACCTGACTGTTTTGCGTTTCCAAGTATACCTCCATTTTTTATGATAATAATGAAATAAATAACCTACATAATTATCTCATGTCAATTTATTAATCAAGGATTTCCGAATTCAGTACCCATTTAGGCTCCTTTTTAAAGTTAACATAAAGAAAACATATACCTTCACCATATTTTGAGTATGTGATC
>JAEUSG010000169.1 GCA_016788315.1 Fibrobacterota bacterium
CGCCTTTGCCCGGCGGAAGACTTACTGTGCTGGATGGTGACGGAAAAACATATGCATTTGTTACCTCCGCTCGACAGTTCGATTTGTCATTGCCTCTTGGCGGTAATCCTGTTTATGGATGCATCGTTGGCAATTTTGATAAAGATATTACCAGTAACGCGCCTGAGCAGATTGAAGTATTTGGAATTACCGCTGAAGGGGCTGTTCAGGGGTTTAACATTCCGATACGCGGGAATGGTAAAACCGCGTGGTCAGCTCCATATGGTGGTCAGGATAGAATGGCAACTGCATCTTCGCCAGCCAAACCGTCATCGATAAGAACAGTAACCGCAGTAGATACCATGTTTGTATGGCCAAATCCTGTAAAGGGGAGCAGTGCAAATCTGAAGTACAAGCTTTCAAAAGGAATGGATAAGGTTTCAATTAAGATTTTTGATGCTGCAGGTACCATTGTTTTTTCTAAAAGCGGATTGCCGACAACCGCTCTTTGGAATCAGATACCTTTGTCTCTTAATCGAGTTGCACCAGGCTTTTATTCACTGAAGCTTGAAGCTGAGTCCGGCGGAAATAAAGTTGTCCGATTCGCCAATTTTGGACTTGTCCGCTAGATAAATATTTATTTTAAGTCATTATGAAAGAACAAATAATAAAACTGCTCCCATCTTCCGTTGTCCAGACATTGCAGAAGTTTAGTCTTGCCAATAAACTTAGACACGATTACAAAAGGCTACCTTTTTCAATTGATGATTTACCAGTTTCAACCATGAAGTCCTCGTACGCTATCACAAAAGATAAGCTTAGCATGCCCTATTTAAAGACAATGGAAAAGCTGCGCTCATATTATGCAGCAGGTCCAATAGGACCTAACAAGTTCTGGGAGTATCCGTGGATTCTATCCAATCTCGAACTCAAACCACATCTTTCCATACTTGATGCAGGTTGCGGTCGTGCTCCGTTACAATACTTTTTGGCTGAGATGAGCATGAAGATGTCCGGGATCGACCCCAATGAAAATGTTGGTTGGCACGGCATCGATAGAAGGCTTGCACGTAAATACGGAGTTGATATTGATTACCGTGTTGAAGGAATGGAAAAGATTAGTTATCCTGATGAATCCTTCGATAGAGTAATGTCTGTTTCGGTAATCGAACATGTTAGAGCCTGTCATGTTAAAGATGAGCTGCTTACTCCTCAGTGCGAGGCAGATCGTTTACTTCAAGGTAAAATGATGCAGGAGATGGCACGGGTTCTTAAAAAGGGCGGGCTTTTAATTATAACAATCGATGTGATGTATCCTGCCGAGGGCATAATACTCGAGGCAAATATAAATGTAAAGAATCTTATAGAATCATCCGGGTTGCAACTGGTAGGTCCGGAACCTGAGGCCGGGTTTTACGGATACGATAATTTCGATATGCAGGCTATTCTAAGAGATAACGAAATTGATGTTCAGGATTACACAGGTGTAAAGGGAACATCGCTTGGACTTATTCTGAGGAAGCCATGATTCACTGTCCATTTTGCAAGACTGATAATAATGATGATTCACAGATTTGTGTGCACTGTGGTGTGCGTCTAGTTGATGCGGCTGAAAATGTGCATTTGGCAAATAAGACAACAGAAAATAAGCCTGAAATGAAAGATGGTCCCGATTTCGAACATAATGGACCGTGGAATATTTCTTCATTCTTTATTACGTTACGCCAGGTTTTATTTCAGCCTGCGAAAACATTAATGCATCTTGATGTTAATGTGTCACTCTTTAATGCCATAGTATATGCGTTGGCTGGTGGCATGATAGGATCCATTTTCGGCGGTCTTTGGCAATACTTAGCCAGTTCCACGGGTTGGTGGGAGAGCAGCGGTGCAGAAATGTTTTATGGCACTTTCTTTGGTTTAGCTGCCCTTTGGTTTATGTCTCCGTTTATAATCTTATTGTCTCTGATTGTAGTTTCTGCTATTGCGCACCTCTTTCTGCGCTTTACAGGAGAAACAAGGCCATTTGCTATCACATTGAAAGTATTTGCCTATTCACAGGGTTCATCGTCGCCACTTGGAATTGTTCCATTTTGCGGTTCTGTCGCCTCTTTTGTATGGGCTCTCATCTGCTCTGTAAGCGGTTTGGCGGCAGCTCATAAAGTCTCAACCGGAAGAAGCCTCTTCGCAGTTTTTGGACCGCTTCTGATTTGTTGCGCCTGCATTGTTGTAGCAGTATCAATGGCAATTTCTCTAGGGTTAATGGCTGCACTCTCTCAAATGGACGGTATGGGATTTCTAAAAGAATTTGTCAAGTAGTTATTGAAATCAATGCAGCTCCGTTTTGCAAAACTTCAGCCTAAAGATACAGATGCAGAGGCTCTTTATTTGGCGGTGGTAGGCAGTGCGTCATTTTTGTGGTTTTTTTTTAAGAAGCAGCTTGATTTAATTTTATTCTGTCCGTTCAAAATAATTACCGGAATTCCCTGTCCTACGTGCGGCTTTACAAGATCCTTTACGCTGGTTATAAAAGGTCAGTTTTACGATGCTTTTTCCTTATCACCTCTTTTTACTCTTGTAATTTTGGCTTCTTTTGTCGCTGCTGTTTATTCATTCGCTGTTGTTGTTTTACGGTTACCTCGCATCAGAATAGAATTTGCTAAGAGCAGTTCAGTCCGTATTGCTATATTAATAATAATGTTTCTATTCACACTTAATTGGATTAGATCAATATACTACGGTCTCTAAAATGTTTGGAGGATAATAATGATAGATGTTCCTGTTTATAACATACGCAAAAAAGATAATCTGCCAGGCATGGATCTGTTGAATCCAACATATTTCAGCAACGCTGATAAGGTACTGATGGTTGAAACAGTAAATGGCGATGCGCCTCAACAGAAATGCGAAGCGGCATTAATGTATGATTCAAATTCATTGTATGCTTTGTTCATTTGCGAAGAGAGTTTACCGCTGGCAGTTTACAGAAATCATGATGATCCTGTCTATGAAGAAAATGCCGTTGAACTTTTTATCGATCCTCTTGGAACCGGCCGTGTTTATTATGAACTGGAAGTTAATCCGCTTAATACACGCTTTGATGCACTTATAATAAATGACATTGGAACAAACGGAGTCCGGCGTGGAAAGCGATTTCAGGGCTTTACGGGCTGGAATCCAGCCTCGTTTGACTCCAGAAGTTTTGTGGAAGATGGAACGTGGTGTGTAGTTTTGAAAATTGATTTTGCTGACCTGTTTATAGCATCTGCATCTGCGCCGAAGCCAGGTGATGAGTGGCGTGGAAACCTTTTCAGAATTGATTATGACGGCAAAAATCAGCGATTTGATTCATGGTCGCCAAATTTTGTAGCTGATTATCACAGTACGTCAAGGTTTGGTGTTTGGAAATTTTGCTGATTGTGTTGTAACTTAAATCCCGATAGGTTATGTTAATTTGAGCAGTTTAACAGCAAAATAAACAAAGGGAGATAATTATGTATTTCGTAATAGCAGTTATTGCTATCGTTGCCGTTGTAATTATGTGGAAAGAATTTCCACAGCCAGCAATGCGATCTGTTGCTTTGGCCGGTGCTATCATTTTCGGTCTCATTCAATGTTTTACCGTTATACCAGCAGGTCATGTCGGTGTTGTTGATTTTTTGGGTAATGTAAAAGAGGCGACGCTGAAATCAGGTGTTAATTTTGTTAACCCTCTTGCAAAAATCATAAAATTCTCTGTAAAGACCCAGGAAGTTAAAGAAAATATGCCTGTTCCTTCAAAGGAAGGGCTAAATGTGGCGCTTGAGATAAGCATCCTTTTCCATCTTGATCCGGAAAAAGCCTCTTCCATCTACAAAACGGTTGGAGAGAATTATGTTGATATTATCCTAATACCGCAATTCCGTTCTGTAGTTCGAGGTGTTACTGCAATGTATGAAGCCAAAGCTCTATATACATCAGAAAGAGAGATGCTCTCCCAGATGATTAAGGGTGAGTTGGATAAACAGGTGGCTCCCAGAGGTTTCATTGTAGAAACTACACCATTAAGAAGTATTGGACTACCTTCCGACCTGACCAAGGCCATAGAAGAGAAGCTGCGTGCCGAACAGGAAAGTCAGAGAATGCAGTTTGTGCTCGTTAAAGAAAAGCAGGAATCTGAAAGAAAGCAGATTGAAGCTGCCGGTATTGCAGCATTTCAGACTATCGTTGCCAAAGGAATCAGCGAGCAGTTACTGCGATGGAAGGGCATCGAAGCAACCGAAAAACTGGCCAACTCAACTAATACAAAAGTTATCATTGTCGGCGGCAAGGATGGGCTGCCGTTGATTATGGATACGAAATAAGTTTTTCTTTCTTGAGCATCGCAAAGTATTCCATAAAGTCTTCCGGCTTGAGGTTGACAGTCTCCATTGCAGCAAGTCTGTAGATGTCGTAGAGGTTTCTTTTGCCGTCAACCCATGACAATACCAGGTGCCACTTTCCTGCCCATGCAGGCTGAATTCGGTATTTGCTTCTTTTCGCTGATGGAAGATGCTCAAGTGTCATAGGTCCAATTACAGTACGGACAGGAACAATTTTAGCGGCCTTTTTAGCTAATGCTGGTTGCATTGCCACTTCTGGCTTACCAGTTGCATTAAGTTTGTTGACTGCAGAAAGAAGTGTGCGAATCTCTTTTTCGAACACTAACCCTGTACGCTCCTCTATTTGGCATATTCGCGCGACTTCACGCTCAATAAGAAAATCCTTCTTAGCAGGGCTCACACTGTCGGTGCTATTAATGGCTGTTGTAATGCGTTCTATGCCTTCGGAAACACATAGCTTGACAATTTCGCCGGCATTTTCCCGACTCAGTGATGCAGATGCATATAGAAAGGCAGTCATTGCACTGCCAATCCTATGAAGAGTATCGGTTGAAACTTTGTTCATATCATCTTCATTAGAGTGGTAGTAAAGATCACGAAGGTGTATAAGAGCGGGGCATGGAATACCGATAGCGGAATCGCATACAACGTTATCGTTTACAATGTATGGTTTTGTCAGCCAGTTTATTTTTTTGCCGGCACTCTGCTTCAGGAAAGATGCAAGAAGGGCATCAGCAAACGTTGCTAATGCGAGAGGTGTTCTGTATAGATGGAGAGTAGAACGGCATTTCTTCTGATCTTCACCGACCATGTCCGGATTAACTCCGGCAATATATTTTCTCTTTTTGCCGGCAACTTTTTCAAAGTATGCCATGAAACCGACAATTTCAAATGCAAAGACCACTCGAATTGTTCTGTCAGGTCGCTCAATTTTACCGGATCGCATAAGGATTATCAAAGAGCGCAAACTCTCAATAGCTGCAGCTGCTCCGGACGCATTGTCATTCGCTCCAGCTTCGTAAAGATGGGCAACACATACAGCTTCCTCGGTTGGATTTGTTTTACCTTTAATAGTAGCAGTAACTGCGTATATCTTACCTTTTCCAAGGCTGCCATGTATGCAGAAGCGACAGGGGATTGTTTCCCCTTTTTCCAGAACGGATCGAATCAGTTTCCCCTGTTTTCTATTTAGAGAAAATCCAGCTAGTGAATCGTCCTGAAAATCAAAGAGCGATGCGTTATCCCATCTGTGGCCTGTTTGAAAGTCTTCAGGCCCACGTACTTTATCCCAGTTTGGTGAGAAATCTGTTGCTACTCCGAGTGCGCCACTTTTAATAATTTTTTCGATATTCTCATGGGTTGGATCGCAAAAGCAGAGGGAACCTTTTACGTCAGTATGCGTTATCGGAACCAATTTCGTTTCAATAACACCATTTGTCGGAGCCGCGTAGGTGAATACAGAGGTTGGTATTTCCGGATATCCTGCAAAGCGAATCCATTTTCCTGCTATTTTGAGTTCCAAAAAGGCATGTTTTACATTCCAACTTTTTGGACTGCGCCAGTTACCGTACATCCGTTTGCCGTCGGATGGAAAGGAGAGTAATTCTACATCTTCAGCACCAATCTTCTTAAGAGATTCAGCGCAATATGCTGCGCCGGCAGCGTAGGCATCGAAGCTGATAAGTCTGTTAAATTTGTACAATTCGGCAGTAAACTGTTTTGCAGAATCACCAGAGAATGAAGTGCTGACTTTATTTAGTATCTCTTTCAGTTTCATGAAAGAAGCTCTTCATCTGCAACTATGTTTTCGTCAAGATATCGGTCGACAATCTGTCTGTCGGAAGGGGATAACTTTGTAAAGCCAAGTCCGATTCGGTAATATTTTTCAGCAGGATGCTTGGCTATCCAGCGGACAACTGCCTGAACATTGCAAATACCTTCGGCTGCAGTACTTTTTTTAGGTGCGCCACGCCAGCGTGGGAATTTGAGTGTTATTCTTACCTCGCGACCCTGCTCCATAGGTTTTGGCGAAGCGACTTGAATACCATCCTGCGAAATGTCTTTTAGAATGATTTTGGTAAGTGGAGAGCTAGATCCATCGGTAATTACAACTGCATCATCAGCATCGTCAAATTCGATGCCATAAATGAAAGGAATTCGTACTTTTTTTCTTTTCTCTTTTGGATTAGCCATTGTAATAATCTCCCTTTATTCCTTTAAAGATAATTTATCTCTTTTATGGCTGCTGAAAACATTTCCATATTATCGCAAAGACGCGAAGGTCGGTTAATCTTCTTCCAGATAGAGGCGAAGTTTCTGGATAAATCTGTTAGTTCACTCTTGTGGGATTTAAGTTCGTTAGAAGATACTTTAGCCTGAGAACGTACTCGCTTGGCAATGCTAAGTCTTTTCCATGCAAGGCGATCCATAGAAGCTGCAAGATCAAACTCTTCTGCCATCAGTTTCATGAAAGGGTCTTCAGACTTGTTAAGAGAGATAAAATCCATCTTGCTGAAAGCTGCATCTTTTTTTACGAACATCTCTTTAGGGAAGTCTGTGATATCCATTCTTACCCAGTCGTGACTGTAAAAATGAAAGAATGGCTTTGGGCTGTAAAGTGATTCGTTAAATGATACGTATGCCCATTGCTTGCTTTCCGGTTCGCCAAGTATTTTAAGTGCGGCAGCCATCTTGCCGGTTGTGTCGTTGAATGTGTGCTTTGTAAAACGCTCTGCATGTGTTTTGTCTTCTGTTTCTGCTGTGTTCCACGCGTGAGAAGCACCATGAGCAAAGCTGCATAATGAAATTGCAAGAGTGTTTCTGTGTCCACTATCGCCCCAATCGGTATTCATGAAGCCTTCCGCGTTAAGTTCGCGCCCTCTTTTTGCAAATTGCGAAACAACTTCTGTTGCCATGTTGAAACGTGTTCCATGGCTCTGCCAGCTGTTAGTCCCGGGGCAGCAGACTAAAGGCAGGCCAGCGTCAGTGATTTCATTTGAACGCTGCAGACGACGCTCTTTATAGGCCATGTCGTACTGCCAGTTAAGCATAACAATGTCTTTAGGAATGTCGGGAATAATTTCTGGATGGTTCAGGACTATGTCGGACCAAAGATTCATTCTTTTATTGTGCTTAAAGCAGAGTTCTCTGATTTTAATAATAAAGTCGAGATAGACAGTTCCGACACCTCGTTTTGCTGCAGCCTTTTTCGATGCCCCTTTGCCAAGTTCCCATGGTTCATCACCGCAGACATTGAAATCGGTTGCTTTAAAAAGCGGGACAAATTCAGCGAAAAGATCTTCGACAAGTTTTATAGAGCCTGGGTGTGAAGGGTTGAGTGTAGTTCCTCCAGCCATGTTCCTGTGTCCTGGAAGTTCTCCCAGTTTGCTGTAGCCCGGCAGCATTAAAATCTTTTCCATGTGACCGAAGCTGGCCAAAGATGGAACAAAGTTGATAAAGCGTTCGTTGCAGTAATCCTGAAGCTCTTTTATGTCTCCTGGTGTAAATGGATCAAAACCTTTACCGATAGCAGGATGCTTTTTGAATGTAAAAACATTCTCTATGTAAATCTGAAGTTCGTTGGTCTTCCAAGAAGCTAGAAGATCAATAAGCGACTTCAAAGTAGAAAGCTTTGGCACTTTGCCGCGTGAACAGTCGAAGTAGACTCCACGTCTTTTGAACTGCGGGGCATCTTCAATACGACAGCAGGGGATGGTTGTTCCGTAAATCGTGAGCAGTTCCATTAAAGTGCAGATTCCATAAAAGGCACCTGCAGCAGTTGAGGAAGTTACTGTTATGCCGGTTTTTGTGCATTCTAGAAGATATCCTTCCTGTTCCTTTATCGCGCCATTTCTGAGAATGAGAACTGCTGGAGAGATTGCATCTCTTGCAAAAATGGAGTGCAAGCCATGAACAGCCATTCTTTTGATAAGCGTATTTACGGCAAGAGAATCTTCCTTAAGCACAGAGGTAACAATTGGTGTTTTTGGAAATTTATAAGTGCCACCTGTAAGCTTGAATTTTTTAGGTGGTATAAGGAATGCCGGACTTTTCATCGTTTCGCTCCTTCGCACTTTTATTTGCAATGTGGTAGATTCTGTTCTTAGTGGTTTCATGATATATTCTGATGTTTATTTCACCTAAAAGACCCATTGTTACAAACTGTATGCTTACAAAGGCCAAAAAAACTGTAAGCAGCAGAAATGGGTTTCCTGTCATGTCGGTATTCCAATAGATTTTCATTCCCGCTAGTGCTACGAGTGAAAAGAGTGAGAGAATCATTGCGTACATCGCGAAACGACCGAAAATCTGGATTGGCCTGGTTGAATAACTGATAAGGAATTTAATGTTTATCAGATCCAGGACGACTCTGGGCAGTTTAGCGATACTGTACTTACTTTTACCGCTATGTCTTTTGCTGTGCGACACTTCAACTTCTGTTATATTCGCTCCGGACCAGTGAAGGAGAGCGGGAATAAAGCGGTGCATCTCGCCATAAAGGTGGAGTTCAGTTAATAGCTCTTTTCGGAATGCTTTTAAGGAGCAGCCCGTGTCATGAATCTGTACGCCTGTTATTTTTTTAATGATTCTGTTAGCGACCATTGAAGGAAGATTCACCGACCAGAATGGATCTTTCCTTTTTT
>JAEUSG010000176.1 GCA_016788315.1 Fibrobacterota bacterium
AAACAAACCGACATTAATTAAACCGGTACTATTGACTTCAACCGATGAGGGATACATCTGCCAGAGCCAGCGTGTATGAACACCGACACCTTTTGACCCTTCCTTGAGAAGAACCCAGCCTAACTCCGGCGATTTAACAGATAAAGGGCTGCCGGAATCATTCAAAACACCGCCGAATCTGAATTTGTCAATTTTATGAATATTTAAGTAAGCTTCCTGTCCGCTGGTCAACGAACCCGATTTCAGCCCGCCAGGTGCACCGAAACTAAATTCTGGATTAGTGACATTTAAAGGAAGCTCCATATTCAAACCATTTTGAATTACGTAGTTTGAAACATTGGCATCTCTGTTTTCAAAAGAGAATACTACTTTAACTTCGCGGGAACCGCTATATGCATAGATTCTTGTCCTGACAAAATACTTAGAAACTCCTGATGCATCTTTAAGATAACCGTCCGACCTGATTACGCAGGATAACGGTCCCTTTCGCTCTATCACTGCAGTAGAACTGTTATCATTTGATGCATAATAACGGACACCGAGACTAAGCAGACTGAATCCCTTGTTATGACTGGCAACAACCTTATGTGCATCTGTAAACGTACCGTTTGCAACCTCATTTACCCAGGCTTCATCAAAAAGATTAAAACCCTGCTTTTTCACAGTAAACTTTAAGGGGCCGGTTGTAATTTCAAACTTTGTTCCAAGGTCCTGTACACTAAGAGAAGATTGAACATTATGCGATGAAGGCTCTTTACAAAGATGAAACGTCTTAGTTTCATTTGCAGCTATATCTGTTCTAAAATCAAGATGAAGCCATCGTATTGAACTTTTATCAGACCACCAGCGAGCTGCTTTTCTGAATTCGCACGGTATCACATTTCCGGAAGCATCTTTAAGTGCAAAAAGAGAGGTATCAGAAGCAAAACCATCCGGAATTGGGACACCCATTGTGACCGGTTCACCTTGCCTTGCTATTCCGGCGCGTTCTTTAACATTCAATGATACAACCGACTGCGTATAAGCAGGTACGCAAACAATAATTAACAGAATGCCGATTACTCTAATCATAACATCCTCCAAATAATTTAAGATAAAGATCAATTTTTTAGAGACTGAAAGAAGCGCCTTCGCGCACTGCAAAGACTTTAAGCTTAGAGCTTTTCCGTATATATTTCTTCTCTATTACACGCAGAAGTTTATCAGTTCGTTCCTGATCATGATGGCAGAAGCCGAGTTTCTTAACCCCTGCCTGAAGTGCAAGTTCATAAGCCTGTTCAAAGGTAGAATGGCCCCATGTTTTGTTTATTCGAATATATTCATCTTCTGTATATTGTGCATCGTGAAGCAGTAGATCCGCCCCCTTTGCGAACTGAACATATTTCGAAAAAGAGTATCCCTCAGGATGTGCATATCCAAGCTCATTATCAGTAAGAAAAACAAATTTCCTGTTTTTGTCAGTAAAACGATAGCCTGTTCCGCCGCCAGGATGAGATAGTTTGATTGATTCAACCTTTACTCCGCCTATTTTGATAGGACGGGGCGATAATTCAACAAAAGAAATATCAGCCTGAAGCTCTCTAAACTTAACAGGAAAATAAGGAGCCTTAAACTGATGAGCTATAACCTCTTTAAGTTTTTTGCTTCCGCCGAAATCACCATAAATCTTCATGTCAAACTTTTTTATATATGCTGGTATAAAAAATGGGAAACCCATTAAATGGTCCCAATGAGCATGCGTTAAAAGAAGTGAGAAGCTCCTGCGCTCTTCATTTCTCATAATATGCTGCCCTAAGGGACGCAACCCCGAACCTGCATCGATAATTATAAATTCGCCTCCGGAACCATCAACCTGAAAACAGGTTGTGTTACCGCCGAATTCAACTGTAGTTTTCCCGGGCGTAGGCAAAGAGCCTCTGCAGCCCCAGCACTTAATCTTCATATAGTATGTAATATAATCACTTGAAATGAGCTATTTACCACATATTTATTTCTTATATTAAAAGTATGTTTTTTTCAATTATAGTACCCGCATATAACCAATTGTTCCAAATCCAAAAGCTTATTGCTTCACTGGAAAAACAGACACTGCCGTTAAATATGTTCGAAACTATCATTTCTGATGACGGTTCAACAGACGGGACTGCAGAATATCTTGGTAATTATAAAGGAGCACTGAAACTTAAATCAGTCATTCCAACCGCAAAAGGCTCACGTGCAAAAGCACGGAATAGCGGACTTACCATAGCAACAGGTACACACATTCTTTTTCTCGATGGCGATCTTGAAGTTCACCACAACCTTGTTGAAACACATTTTAATGCACATAAAAAGGATAGGAATGCTGTCTACATCGGCAAAGTCGAACCATGTTCCAGCCAGCGCAATGACATTCTGAATTGGTATAGAGTGAGTCGAGGCGGGCAGAAGATTGAACCTGGCAAA
>JAEUSG010000237.1 GCA_016788315.1 Fibrobacterota bacterium
CTGCTCATAAAAATGGTCTCACCTCAGTTGGCGTGCTGTGGGGTTATGGAAGCCGTGAAGAACTTTCTCTCGAGTCACCAAAATATTTGATCGAAAATGTTGAGGATCTAATTATAATTGCTGAAGGTTTTATAAAAAGTGGAAACGTCTAAATATCAAGCCTTGAAAATGCATTTATTAGAGATAATTCCTATCTCAAAGGACGCTTTTCATGTATATATAGGTTTTGCAGTATTCGCGTTAGCTTTTCTATTGCTAAGAAGCAGGTTCAAAACATTCATTCTGATAATTCCATCTATAATAGTTTCAATGCTTATGGAGACTGTCGATTTACGAGACGATTTCCGTTCAACGGGCGAATGCCAGTGGTGGGAGAGTCTGCATGACATTGTAAACACAAATTTAATACCTTTTATTCTAACAATATGGCTCTATCTTAAAGAAAGGAAACTCCGTGGCAGGTAAACTTATCAAAATCATATCAGCAATTATTCTCTCGGTATTCTTCTCTTCATGTAATTCGTATTACTTCGCTTTTGATGGTGAGACCGGTTACTCCGATGTTGCTCTAGGTGGTGATAGAATAGAGGTTACATATGTCGCTCCAGATAAGTTTAACATAACACAGGCTAAACAATATGCAATATTCCGAGCGGCGGAAATTGCAGTCAGTAAGGGTTTTTCACACATAAAGATTATAAGTACATCAGAAAGAATCAGAAAGAAACAAAATGCTACTGAGGCAACTAAGAGCATTACTGAGAGAAAAGATTCTCTTGGTAACAGATCTGTTGAGTATAAAGAAACACCATCTTATGTTACTAATATCTCTCAGGCAGAAGTAACAATGACTTTTGAGTTAACACAAGAGAATACAGGCAATGCCATTGCAGTTAGCGATGTAAAGAAACAGCTGGATGAATTATTGGGTAAGAAGTAACAGGAGAAAGCATAGTGAATTTAATGATCTGTCTTCGTGGTGATGATGATCAGTTACCATACATAAAAGAGATAGAGAGCCTTGGAGCAGGCATAGAACTAGGCAGTTACGGTATGCATGGGATACAGTCTGCTGACCTTTGGAATGAAAAGGAAGAACGTCATCTCAAAATTGCAGAGTCATTTAAAGGACGAATAGCTGCACACGGCCCCTTTATAGGAATAGAATACGATCATATAGACTGCCTGCTTGGAGCTGCTATAAAGAAACGGCTTGATATGTTCTTTGATACAGCAGTAAAACTAAAAGCGAGTAGAGTAATTCTTCACAGCGGTTACAGATCTGAAATAGATCTGTTCAGTCTTCAGGATTATTGGTATTCAAAGAATTCCAATTATTGGAAGAGAGAAATCATCCGCTGGGCAGATGCAGGCATCCAAGTTGTGCTTGAGAATGAAATTGAGAAATCTCCTGACATGCTTATAAAGTTAATTGATGAAATAAATAACCCATATCTGGGAATATGTACGGATGTAGGGCATGTAAATCTCTTTTCTAAAATTTCACCATCAGACTGGGTGAAGGCCGTAGGTAAAAGGCTCTACCACGTTCACTTACATGATAACGATGGAATAAAGGATCGCCATTGGAAACTTGGTAAAGGAAATATTGACGTTCAGAAATTTTTGAAAAGCGTCATGGAAATTTCACCTGACGCATGGATATCGCTAGAAGTCGATGATGCAATAGAAAACAAGATGGCTGATCTAAGGTCCTTAGCTTCCAAATAATACAGTTATCTGGATAGAAATAGTTTTATTGCATCTGTTCTTGAACTTGTCTTTATTCTGGCAAAATATATTCCGCTAGGCATTTTTTTGCCTGCAGAGTTTTTTCCGTCCCATTTGAAACAGATATTTGATTTGTCACGAATACTATTCAAGGTTATAACCATTTTTCCGAGTGAGTTGTAAATTGACATTGAACTAGCATTCTCCTTTAATGAATATACGGTAACATTAGGATTAAACGGATTTGGAGAGATTATATAGTCGTTTGAATAATTATCATTTAGTTTTTCAATTGTTGTAACAGCGAATGAAGCATATTCATATGCTCCGATATCTGGTGCATTGCCTTGAGGTCGGAGAGTTCCTATAAGATCTTTCTGGGGCATATTATTTGCGGTTCCACGATCAATACAGGGGCTATTTACTGTTAATAAAAGACCATCATCAGATGTGCCCGGGATATTATCTGTTCCAAAAGGGTTGCTCGAATTAAGGAAAAGAGGATCGGAAGCTGAATTGTACCCGGAATCAATCAATCCTACGCCAAAAACATTTGTTAGATATTTTGAATCTGTACGATTCTTGATAATATTATTGTACAATATCAAAGAGGTGCCATCGTCAGTAAGATTCATAGCTTCGTTATATATTTCCTTTCCTATACGACTGGCAGAATTATTCCAAAGTATTGTGTTTGACAAGATCATTCTAAATTGGTTATAGATG
>JAEUSG010000283.1 GCA_016788315.1 Fibrobacterota bacterium
TTTAAACCGTTTATTATTATCCTTTTTTGCAGGTGGAACCTTTTTAGGTGTCTCTTTCTTCTTATTGTCGGCCACGTTTTCCTCCGGAATGTATAAATGATTGGTAGTATATCAAAATATTAAATAGCTGTTTCAAGTATCAGTAAGTTTTCTGTTTTTTCTGAAATTTTAAATTTATCGGAAATTCTCATGCCATATACCCAAAAAACAGTGTTCTCTGTTAAAAAAACTCTTTTTTGAGCTCTTTTATATTTTGGAACCTTGCTGTCGATAAAGAAATCGCTGAGCTTTTTAGTGCCGGATGAGCCTAGCGGGGTAAATCGATCTCCTTCAATAGCTGCGCGTATTTCTATAGTGTCTTTGAAATTACGGGCATCAAAATATGCTGTTCCAGAATCTGCAGAGGGCATAACCAATCCAGGTCTGTTTTTCTCTTTTCTGATTCTCAAGGATAAACCGTCAGGAAGGATATAGAGACCCGGGGTGCATTTAATGAAATAAGATGAGTTTTCGGAATCTGTATTTTCTGTCTTGGAGAGTGATATTCCAAGCCCTTTTTTTATCGCTTTATAGCCGCTGCCGAGTGCTGTTTCACCCGACGAAGAGGCTGCGAGTTTCAATAGTGCATCATATGATTTCTTAGTTATTTCACCTGCAAAGCCCTGACCTCGACAGAGAGCATCTACAACTTTCTTTGCTGCGCTCAGCCTACCTGGGGAGGTGCGGCTGTTATCAGCCAGCCTTGCCAAAACCTCCGGAATATGAGCTCCAAACTCAGTCTTTAGGAATGGTAACAGTTTATGACGTATTCTGTTTCTCGGTATTGAGAGGTCGTTGTTGGATTTATCGTTACGCCACTTTTGTCCATTATTCTCAAGATATTCTTCTATTGCCTTTCTAGAAATTTCAAGAAGGGGGCGGATATAAGGACTGTTCTGGGGGGCAATGCCGGAAAGCCCTTTAAGGCCAGTTCCTCCCATAATCCGGAATAATACTGTCTCTGCCTGATCGTCAAGGTGGTGTGCAGTTGCTATTTTAGTTGCACCCCACTTTTCTGATGCCTTGTTAAGAAAGGCATAGCGCACTCTGCGTGCAGCCTCTTCACCCGATTCACCATTAGCTCTCAATATCTGTTGCTTCTCGCTGATGCATTCGATGCTTAAATCCTGGCATAGTTTCTCAACAAATCGCTGGTCAGCGTCAGATTCTCTGCCGCGAAGGGAGTGATTCAAGTGGGCGACAGCTATTTTAATTTTAAACAACGGTACGATAAAATTATTAAATAGCAGCAGCAATGCTGTAGAATCTGCACCTCCTGAAACGGCTAGCAGAACAGAGTCACCTCTCTTGAACAGGTTTTCTTTTCTTATGAATGCGATGACGTTTTGTTCGATCTTTGAAGGCATTTAATTCTTTAGTCAATCTGGTAAGATATGGAAATTTTATATGGTTGTGATGC
Organism: Fibrobacterota bacterium; assembly: GCA_016788315.1. GTDB lineage: Bacteria > Fibrobacterota > OXYB2-FULL-49-7 > OXYB2-FULL-49-7 > JAEUSG01 > JAEUSG01. Next base: position 1,460 of record JAEUSG010000283.1, read on the forward strand.
CAGTTCATGATGGCGGTAAGCCCAGTCGATACCGATGTTTTTATGAACCAATCCGAGACCGAATGAAGGTGAACCTTCAATATAACCGAATCTTAGAAAGTATTTTTGCAAAAAACAGACTTCGCTGCCGAACCGCTCCATTTTCATTGTACCGCTTTTTATAAAATCCATTGTACCTTCTATACTGCCTTTGATGTAGTCGATGTTTTGTCTGTAAGAAAACGCAATAGTTCTTATTCTGTCGACCTCGTCAGAATAATCGAGATCCGAATTATACTTTATATCAGTTGCCAATATGTTTTTAAGAGCGAATCCGATGTTAAAGATTTTTGTCGGCAATCCCGTAGATATGTTTCTGTCGATTTGAAAAGAGGCCAGTAGACCACCGTCAATGTCTGTTGACATTCCTACGAAGTCGGGATAGTTTCCTCCAGACTCAACTGAAGCGGTCTGTCGTCTGAATTTAAGGGAAGCTCCGCCGGAAAGGATTAGTGGAATTGACAATCGGCTGAATTCTCCGGTCGTGGCGTTGAGTTTGAACCATCGGGCCATTGATAATATAAAAAGATTGTTCGAGAACTGAATTGTGCCGGATGAAGCGCCTGTTGAACGCAGGATCTGATTGACAATTCTGTCTTCATATGCAGTGCCGATCAACTCTTCGTATACGGGAATTCCGTTGACTTCAGAGCGGGAATAGGCTGCAGCCAGTGATAACCCATCGGAAAAATGTATCGACGCACCTCCATTGCCCAGATCATCGCCGACACCGAACATTGGTGTGTATTCAACGGCTGTTTCCATTCTGGTTGTATTACAGAGTGCTGCAGGGTTATAGTACGGGGCATATGCATCATGGGACGAAACAACACCAGTTCCGCCCATAGCAAGAGCCCTTGTTCCACGCGGCATAAGATCAAAATCAGTTGATGCAAGACTCAGGGAACAATATGTGATCGCAATTAAGAATCTGAGCATATCATTATATATAATGAATGGGGAGTGCTATATTCAATCAGCAATGCTTTTAAGGGCATCACGGCTGTCGCAGATTGTGAATACATTCAAAAGACCAACTACAGAAAGCATGTTCAGTATGTATTCGTTCGGCTCAAGAATGCAAAAGAAGCCGCCTGCTTTTTCTATGACGTTTTTAGCATAGATAAACACATTAAGAGCTGCGCTGTCAACATACTCCATATGCTTAAGCTCAAGTGCAATTCTATTTTTCTTATCTTCAACAAGTGAGTTGATTTCAGATTTAAGCTGAATAGAATCCTTAAGAGAGCTTATTTGCCCGCTCATGGATATTACGTGGAAATTTGAGTATGTCGAAAAGGATAATTCCATTTTAAGCGCTTAATATAAAATCTTGAAATAATATACGCAAGAAAAAATCTTCAAAAAGAATTTGACATGCGTAGCTGTTTTTCATTTTATTACTATACATGGTTTTACCTTCAATCCTTCTGGTTGTTTTTGCTGTATTGAGTTATGCTGTTGATATCGGCATGTTGCCATATGATTATTTCAGACCTTTATTGAATTTCATAATGCTTGGTTTCGGTCTTTTTATGCTAATCAGAATTAAGGGTAAGGAAAATCAAGGTTTTCTTGAGCATCTGGAAATGCAGATCAGCGACCTTTATAATCGTATCGAGCGCAAACAATCAGATCAGGTTTGGCGTAAACTTGATGCTCTCGAAGAGCGAGTAAAAAAAGTAGAGGGACGTCTCTAAAATGATTAATCAGGTTTATACGTTAATAGCACTTTCTGTCGTAAAGCTCTTTTTAGATCTTTGGGGACATCAGGCTGTTGCGACTTGGTCTGTTCTGTTGGAGGCGTTAATATATGGCGTTATTTTGGTAATGATCATCAGAACCTCCCTCAAAAGGCGTGAAGGCCGCAGAGAAAAACTCCAGAGGAAAATCAGAGAACTTAATGAAATGTTAAGCGAGCTGTAAAAGCGTTTAACTAGATAACAATATGGTACAGCATTATAACCAAACAGATTACCAGGCAGCCAGACTCACGTTTCGGGATTTCTTTGTAATCTTTTTTACTGTTTCCATTCTCGCAATACTTGTCATTTTGCGTTATGGTCAGTCTGATTTCATGGAAACAAAATCGAAATCTGAAAAGGCTGTACTGCGCGCTATCGCTCTTGAAAAACTCTTTTATACCGCTAATGGCCGGTACGGTCAACTGTATGAAATCGGTTTTGTAACTCCTTTCAAGGATAATAGAGTTGAATTCTCCGTTACAATTGAAGAGCGTGATTTCATCATAAAAGCTGACGAAGCACAAAATGTAGATGCTTTCGGTGATAATGTAGCTGGTAACGAATACTACGTTGGATATTCAAGCGGTGCATGTGAATACAGCCGCCACAAGCCTGCCAGGTAAATTAATAATTAAGCGCAAAAGTTATTATTTAAGCGGTTTCTTGCCTTTTTATTTATAATTAGTTAATTTTTTACCATATTTTAAAAGAATTAAGCCATTGTGGTTAAACTGATGTTGATATTTACTGCTGCTGTTTTTTCTGCTGTCGATATTTCAGACTCAAATACTGAAACTTCTATGTGGCCCTATTTTGCCGCATCAGCCGTTATTCCAGGGAGCGGGCAGATAGTTGCCGGGAAACGATTAAAAGGAGGGGCGTTACTTGCTCTTGAAGCCATTCTTGTATCTTCCTGTTATAACGACGGTTTTTATTTAACAGGTAGACTGAAAGACAAAATCGCTGATGCTGATCATAAACTTAAAGCATCGTTTACAGGGTCTGAGTCTGTATACTACAAAGGCGAAATGGTTGCTGTTGACTCCCTCTCAATCATTGAAGATAAAGATGATTATACGGCTACACGTAATTACTATAGTGCTTTAGGTTGGCGTACACTTGCTTTTGCTACCGGTGTGTATATTACAAATCTTGTTGATTGCAGGCAGACAGTTGGAAAGAATAAAGAGCTTTTAGACAGATCCGCAACAGGGGCGTACTGGCGTTCAATGCTGTTTCCAGGATGGGGTCAATTGTATAATGGTAAGCCTGTAAAAGCCTGTATGGCGCTGACTGCCTTGGCCGGTCTAGGTGTAAATATCGTACAATGGAATAAGTTGGGCGGTATACATGAGGATCGCAGCAAAGATTTTGACCGCCATGTCACTATACTTGATTCAAGGATCTCCGGTCTGGATAGCACTCACACTGTTCTAAAGGACTCTCTGACCGCCGATAGGGGCAGATTGAAAAGCACGGCGGACAGAGAGCTTGCTGTTTCTTCACGCTATTATTCGAGGAGAAATGAAAATATCTGGTACGCCTTAGCCATTTATCTGTTTGCATCATTCGATGCAGTTGTGGATGCGCATTTGACAGGTTTTGATAAAAAAATTGAGTTTTCTTGTATTCCGGAAAGCAATGGCGGGATAAAGTTATCCGCAAGCATACCGGTAAAACCATAGGAGTTTATTATGGCAGTGACATTGAAGGATATTGCAGAAAAGGCAGGAGTAACAACTGCCACGGTATCCATGGTCATCAACAACAAACCGAATATCAGCGAGGCGACAAAAAAGAAGGTGTTGTCGATTGCACAGGAGCTGAATTACTATCCCAATATCATTGCACGCGGTTTGGCGACCAAACGCAGTAATGCAATAGGTGTAATCGTGCCCAATCTTGCGTCCGGGTTTATCATGCGCATTATGGAAGGTGTTAAAAACACGCTTCGAAATGCAAATTATACTGTTATCCTGTTCGATACAATTGGACAAGGGGTGGATGAGTTTAAACTCTTCCAGCGTGTGGTATATGAAGGCCGTGTTGACGGCGTAATTGTCATAACAGCCGGCAGTACAGACGAAGAGCTCTCACTCTTTAAAAAAGAGAAGATTCCATGTGTGCTCGTTGCAAGACAATCTGATATACTTGATTCAATTTATGTGAACAACAAAACAGGTTCGTATGATGCAGTCAAGTATCTCATATCAAAAGGGCATCGCGATATAGGTGTTGTTACAGTAAACCGCAAGAATCTTAATATTGAAGAGAGAATTGAAGGTTATAAAGAGGCTCTGCTTGAGGCTGGCATAGAATACCGCCAGGATCTTGTCTTTGACGTAACAAATGACAGTATTGTTGACGGTGTTCACATAGCAAACAAGATTTTATCCGGCAGCAGAAGACCTACTGCAGTATTCTCTCCTGTTGGTGATATGACAGCAATCGGCCTGATAAAGGAATTTAAGAAAAGAGGTCTTCGTGTTCCAGAGGATATGGCTGTAGTAGGTTATGACGATCTTCCTGCCGCATTGGTTGTTGAGCCTGCTCTCACAACAGTTCGTCAGCCTAAACTTGAAATGGGCGATTTGGCAATAAATCTAATTATTGATAAAGTGGAGAAGAGGGACGAAGCTATTGTGAGAAGGGAGCTGCCTGCTAAATTTATTATCAGAGAGTCTGCATGATAGTAAAAATCTTTCGCTTCCTGCTTCTTGGAGTAATTTCTCTTTTTGTACTGAAAATTATTTCCAGAAACGTCAACAGAAACCACGCAAAAAAAGCGAAAGTGGATGAAGGCAGGAGAGTTAATACGCAGGGACTTTCAGTAAAAGATGCCGATTTTGTTGAAGTCAAAGATCGTATTTAATACATTATAAAAGCGGGTGAGAGCCTGTATGGAGACCGTTTTATGGGAATAGCAATAACCGTCGTTCTGATCGTCGTGATGATCGTGCTTGCTCTAT
>JAEUSG010000458.1 GCA_016788315.1 Fibrobacterota bacterium
TTCATCTCGAAAAAAAGACCATCAAGAGGGAATGTAGTACCATTCGAGCTGGCAGGCGCATTGAAATTTTGATATTCCTCTGCCATAAATTGCTGGCCGCTCTCACTATATCCCATTGAACCGCTGAGTGGATTAAGTGGATCCATCCAAATAGCATTATCAGGATGAGTATATTCATTTACATTAAGCATATCGAAGTGTCTTTGAACGTTTACAACACCCACACGAGGCTTTAAAGGGCCGGCACTAGCAAAAGAAGATGATGACCAATCGTCCCTAAACTCACCTCTAAACTTTGCAGATTTTAGTACAGCACCTTCTGTTAGCTTGAGGTCACATAAGTCTTTATACCAAATTACAAAGCAGCGTGCTTGAGCATTGTCGAGTCCATTGCCCAAAGTTATTATTGGATCTTGGTTTCCTGCGCTTCCTCGTATAGTTGCTGAGAGCGCTTTCCCATCATGTCTAACAATTTCTCCCTGAATATTTGGCCCTTTCCCTCCTGCGCTATCTGAAAGTGAATAGTTTTTTTCGATACACTTGTACCAGAATACATGTTTTGTGTTTGCTGAAAATGTTAATGCAATAAATGTAAGTAATATCAATAAAGTTTTCATGTAATCACTTCCTTGATAACAGCCGTTCTGTTAATTGTCCTTCTTTAGTATCAAGTCTGCATACATAGACGCCATTTGATAGATTTGTAGCATTTAAAGTATGTGAACCAGTTCCTTGAATCTTTTTACTGAAAGATATTTTGCCGTCTATAGAATAAAGAGTTAGCGTTCCTTTAATACCATTGCCACAATTGTAAACAATTTGCGTAGAAGCGTTAAAAGGATTAGGTTGTACCGCAAGACTTAGTTTGTTTGAGACAATACTCACTTTCTCTGAGGCGTTTTGATCTTTTGGAATAAGCGTTCCATTCTCTATTTCAAGTAAAAGATGAGTAGTGTTACCGTCTTGTGTCCATGGATCGGATGTGGCTCCTGAAATGAAGCCATCTTCATAAGCATAAAGACTGATTTTGCCTGTACTTCCGTCTCCCGGGGTAACTACTGAAGCTATTCCGTGCTGTTCTTCGTGGTCAAGAATAAATTGAACCTGTGTTGTTATGTCCATTTCAAAAAACTTACCTTCAAGAGGTTTGCTTCCTTTTCCATTGTTACCATACGGTGCTAGTATGTTTTTGATTTCTTGCGCTTCAAAGTTGTTTGCGACCATGCATCCGCTCTTATCATACCCCATGCATCCACTTAATGGGTTAAGAAGATCTGCCCACGTTGCATTGTCCGGATGATTTGATGGCGTGACTCCAAGGTCATCGAAATGGCCTTGCATTTTCACAACACCTACTCTTGGATAGATTGGGCCTGCTATACAAAGTGGATCGCCCATGAAATTGTCCTTGTACTCACCACGGAACTTGGCAGATTTTAATTTTGCACCTTCGCTTAGTTTAAGTCCACATAAATCCATATACCAAATGACAAAGGATCGTCCGGAAGGCCCCTGAACACTATTCCCTAACCAAATAGATGTTTCAGAGTCGTACAATATGCTAGCAGTCAATGCTTTCCCTTCATGCTTTATAACATCGCCTTGTATATTCGGACCAAAACCATTTGCACTGTCGGTAATTTTATAATTATTCTGAATGCACTTGTACCAGAATACATGTTTGGTGTTTTCTGAAAATGTTAATGCAATAAATATAAGTAATATCAATAAAGTTTTCATGTAATCACTTTCTTAATAACAGCCGTTCTGTTAATTGTCCTTCCTTAGTACTCAGTCTGCATATATAGACGCCATTTGAAAGATTTACTGCTTTTAGAGTGTATGAACCATTTCCTTGAATGTCTTTGCTGAAAGATAGTGTGCCATTAATAGAAAAGAGTTTTATCGTTCCCTTGCTTCCATTGCCACAATTGTAAACAATTTGTGTAGAAGCGTTAAAAGGATTAGGTTGTACCGCAAGACTTAGTTTGTTTGAGACAATACCCACTTTTTCTGAGGCGTTTTGATCTTTTGGAATAAGCGTTCCATTCTCTATTTCAAGCAAAAG
>JAEUSG010000311.1 GCA_016788315.1 Fibrobacterota bacterium
AAAGGGAGTGTTCATGAAACCAATTATTTACTGCCTGTTTTCAGCAGCAATCTTGTTCGCGACTCCATCTTTTGTAAGACCTCCTACATTGACTCCTCCATCAGGATCCGGCAGCTGGACTGTTGATTTTGAGCTTTCTGAAGGGGCAGATGTTGAAGTTGCAATTCTTAACATGACAGATTCATCAATTGTAAGAAGACTAGCAGCAGGTTTACTTGGCAGCAATGCACCCGCTCCTTTGGCATCCAACACCCTTCGCCAAACATTGTCCTGGGATGGCACAGATGATTTAGGCAAACCTGTAACCGGTGACAATTCCCAGTATAAGGTGAGGGTTCGGGCAGGTCTCTCATTTGCCCTTGATAAACTTGTCGGCAACAACCCCTATTATTTCAGCAGTGTAAATGGAGCAGCACTTAGTGATGATGGTTCAGTTTATGTTTACGGAATATACGGCTCCTATGGCGTTTCAATGACAATTCGTAAATATGATGCCGAAGGAAACTACGTCAAAACAGTTTTCCCATATCCGGCCGGTGTTGATACGGGCAACGTTCGTGGCTGGGGATTATGCATGAGGAATGATGGAACATACGCACCCAGTTATAGTACACTGAATGCGCTGCTGATGTCAGGATCAATGGTTTCAGGAAGAGCAACCAAAATAATGCCCTTTACCCAGGACAATAAGGCAATCTGTTACAGCATCGTCAGCCATTGGCCAAATCCGAACAAAATGGAGATGGTACGCATAGGTGAAAACAGTTCGATAGAGAGAAATGGCGGTCAGTTGGTGTTGATTAACACCCCGGCAACATTGCCCAATGGCGGCCCAATGTTGTTTACAAAGAGCAAGGAGCAGGGGTATATATATCTTACAGGTGCATATTACGCAAAAGACTTAACTAACTACAATTATACGCTTGCTGATACAGGTTTCTGGCAGGATGGACGGATTTACAAAATTAATCTTGCAACAGGAATAGCTGAAGTGTGGATGACCGTTCTTCCGCACGATTCGATACCTGATTTCGGTACCAGCAGATACCAGTGGGTTGGACCATTCTATAATGGTAATGGAACAACAAAATTGGATTTTGCGGCAATTCATGGTATTGCCTTTGACGATTCAGGTCATGTGTTGGTGTGTGATCGTGTAAATAAGCGAGTTTCGGTTTATGATACAGCTACAAAAGCATTAGTAGGCTCAATTCCATCAACATACCCGCATCAGGTACTTGTAAATAAATCGGGTGAGGTTTATGTGTTGTCACGTCAGGTAACAGGATATAATACCGGACTTGTTTCCTTAAATAAGTACTCATCATGGCATAATACAACGCCTGTTGCTTCAATGGTGAACTTCATTCCAACCATAACACACTATTCGACAGCTGTTCGAATGGTCCTCTCTGAAGGTGGAAGCAAACCGGTGATTTGGCTTACAGAAAAAACTGTCTGGGCAATACGGGATGACGGCACAAATTTCACAGTTATAAAGAAGTTCGAAGATCTCTGCAAGGATGAGGTGTCGGGAAAAGCTCCGCGTCTTTTCGAAAGAATGACAGTTAATCCCAAAACTGAAGAGCTCTTTTTTACAGATGCATGGTCAGGGTTTTACAAGATTGGAAACTGGTTCACCGGTGCAGCCGTTAAATGCTCCACTTCTGCTAAAAAGAATTTAGATGCAGCAGAACCGGCAATCTCTCCGGACGGATATCTTTATGTTCGCGAGGGCAACAGCTTCAGCGGACCGGTTACGCGCTATGCAATGGGAGGCCAGTATCTTACTCCGGCACCTTTTGCAACAAGGGGGACAAATATTGTTGACTCCAACGCTTATGGCCGCTACGGCATTGCCTGGGGCGATAAAGGATTGGCCGTTTCCAGAGCTGGAAAGGTAGCAATTATTGACATGAGAGGTTTTGCAGAGTATCAGTGTAAACTTCTAGATACAACTGGACCAACGCAGGTGAACCAGTATCCTATTTATCCTCTTGCAGGCGGATCAGCAGGGTTGCAGGGGGCCGGCAATTGCGGAGGTGTCAAGTTTGACCGTGCCGGTAATATTTATGTCGGTGCACTGATTAGGTCTTCTGAACATGTCATCCCTGCCGGGTTTGTCGGCGACTATCGTTACAGCAGAGGTGTTGGTGCTGTTGTTAAGTTCCCGCCTACCGGTGGTTCAGTCGGAACAGCAGCCGCTACAGGCGCTCTGAAAGTCTATTCGCAGGGCTTTTCTGCCTTCAGCGGTACAGATGCTAATTGTCAATGCCGTACGCCACGATTTGACCTCGACATGTATGATCGTCTCTTTATTCCTAATGCCTTGACAAGTGAGGTCACTGTTGCTGACAATAATGGAAATACAATTGCAACCTTAGGACGATATGGTAATGTTGATGATGCAGGCAGGGATGGCAAGATACCTCTTGCGACGCCTCTTACAGTAGCCGTTTCAGACAACTTTCTTTATGTAGGTGATATCAACAATGCACGCCTTGCCAGAATAAAAATGAATTACGCTCTTGATAACGTACCCGGTATTGGAAGTACTTTGTCTGAGAAAGAGGCATTAAGGAATAAACCTGCTGTTGTTGCTATGTCTCACTCGCCGAACCCCTTTAATCCGATGTCTAAGATATCTGTAGCATTACCTAAAGCGGGACATGTTGAATTGGCAGTTTACGATGCTTCGGGCCGTCACATAAAGACAATTGTAAACAACACTCTATCTTCCGGGGTAAATATTTTCACTTGGGATGCCACTAACTCGAAGGGGCAAAAAACAGCTGCAGGAGTCTATACATATAGACTCACTGCAGAAGGCAAGTCTCTTTACAAACGTGTTATTTACGTTCGATAACTGTTAGTTTTTGTAATAGTCGAGACCAAGTGCTTTCATTATTGAGGCCAATACAAAATTGAACGGCTTGTTGAAGTGCGGAAGAAAGTAGACATCTGTGAATGCAATATCCAGCAGTGTCAGTCGCTGCTGGATTGCAAGCGACAGATAGTAAATCACTTCAGTATGATTAGTGTTTCCGTAAGAGCCGATCTGTGCGCCTAAGAGACGTAAACTCTTTTTGTCATACACAATCTTTATTCTTGTTTTTGAGTAGTTCTCCATGAATTCCGGTCGGTCATTGTCTTCAATAAAGCTGGCAGCCGCGTCTAATCCAAGTCTTGCTGCCATCCCTTCACTTAATCCGGTACCGGCCAGTCGATTTTCAAAGACGCATATCGCGTTTGTTCCTGCAACACTCGATAGCTTAACTGCGCTGTTCCCGTTAATGTTGCTTGCAGCTACAATGCCCGATTTTACAGCATTCGTGGCGAGGGCAACCTGCTGATGAGTCTCTGTTGCTGCATGATAGAAAGCCGCAGCGTCGCCAATGGCATAAATATCGGGAATACTTGTCCGCATAAACTCATCAACAATCAGTGCACCCCCTTTAACCTTTTTGGCATCAGGAAGCAGCTCTGTGTTAGGCTTAAAGCCGATGCATTGAATAACGAGATCTGCCTGATATGATCCTTTATCTGTCACTATTTCAGTTACAGAACCATTTTCTCCTTTGTAATCTACTACTTTCTGACCGAGAGCCAGAGTAATTCCTGCTTTGACAATGTCCTCCTCAAGAGAAAGAGTAAATTCTTTGTCGAAATAACGGGCGAGTACGCGAGGTTCAAAGTCAATGAGTGTTACTTTCTTACCCTTCTTCTGATATGCTTCAGCCAATTCAACGCCGATATAACCTGAACCTACTACTGCAACAGTCTTGATGGATGGATCATCAGCTTTTTTAACAAGTTCAATTGCGTGCTGAAAAAGTTTACAGATTTCAATGTTTTTATATGAAGAGTGCTCTTTTGGAATTCCTGGTATTTCAATCGGCCAGGAGCCGGCTGCATAGATCAGTTTTTCGTAAGAGTCTTCAAAAACAGCACCTGTTTCCAGGTTTCGGACTGTAATTTTCTTTTTTTCAGTATCCACAGCAATTACATCATGGTTCATGCGTACCTTTGCACCCTGCTTTTCCAGTTTTACAGGCGAGCAGTAAAAGAGATCGTTGATGTTTTTAGCTGATCCGCCAACGACTAAAGCTATACCGCATCCAAGAAAAGAGATGTTTGTATTTCGATCATATGCAGTTACTTCATGGCCGCTGTTTTGTGCAAGGAGTGTACGCAATGCTGATGTGCCTGCGTGATTAATACCGATAAGAATGATTTTCATAACAGAAGCTCCATATTAATTTGGTTTTACGGATTTGAATTCACGAAACAATAGCAGGTCGTAGGTTATCTTGAGTGCTCCGGCAACTACAAATGGGGCAGTAATAAACCCCGGTATACCGATCAGCAAACCTGCAATTGAAGGGGACAGCGCAGCGCCGATAGATCTTGCTATTGCGGTAACTCCGGAAGCTGCTGATCGTTCATCGGGGGCAACAACAGAGAGTGTGTAAGCTTGGCGGGTAGGCACATCCATTTGTGATATTGCAAAACGGGCGAGTAATAGGGCGATAGCCAGCGGCAGAGTCGGCATAAACGGAACAAGAATGAGCAGTACATTAGATGGGAGATGGGTAAAAACCATTGTATTCACCAGGCCGAACCTTTTTGAGAGCGGTACAGCCAGCAGTGCTGACACACCAGCCAAAATGTTTGCGAAGAAAAACAGAGTGCCTATAGTCATTGTATCGGCGCCGTAACGGAGGTGAAACCAGTAGGCGATCATACTCTGAATTACGAAACCGCCCGCAAAGGCATCCAGCGCAAAAAGTGAAGATAGCTTTACAATTATCTTTTTTGATTTGTGCAGCCCGAATATCTTCTTAACCTCACTTACAACAACAGAGGGCTCAACTGCCTTTGAGAGCCTCACAAAGCAGAACAATAGCATTAGACCTGAAACGGCATAAAGGCCGATAATGCTTTTATATGCAAATAGTGTTGTATGGCCTGCTGCCTGAATGTTTTTCACCATAAAACCGCCTCCTAATGCACCGGCAGCAGTGGCGAAGGAG